>JAURWD010000025.1 GCA_030655145.1 Ferruginibacter sp. | reverse complement strand
TGAGGCCCAAACAGCCGGCATCAAACCAGCCTGGCAGGATCTCTTTAATGGAAAAGACATCAATGACTGGGTGGCCAAAATTTATCACCACGAAGTGGGAGAGAATTTTGGTAACACGTTTCGCGTGGAAGATGGAATGATCAAGGTACGCTACGACCAGTATGATACATTTAATGAGCAATATGGGCACCTGTATTACAAAAAGCCCTTTTCCTATTTCCACCTCAAGTTCGACTATCGCATCACCGGTGAATGGCGCAAAGATGCACCGAGTTATACCATCCGCAACAGCGGTGTGATGTTTCATTCCCAGGATCCGCATACCATGCCCAAAGAACAGAACTGGCCCATCTCGGTAGAATTCCAGTTGCTTGCTGGTTTGGATGATGGTAAACCCCGCCCTACTGGAAATATGTGTTCTCCTGGGACCGACGTTGTGTTTGAAGGAAAAATTGATGACCGCCATTGTATAAATTCAACTTCCAAGACCTATAAAATCGATGAATGGGTGACCGGTGAGATCATTGTTTATGGTGACTCTTCCGTAACACACATTATCAATGGCGACACAGTGCTCCGGTATACTTCTCCGCAAATTGGTGGTGGTGTTGTAGATAATTACGACCCGGCAATCAAGAAAGATGGTTTGTTATTAAAGGAAGGATTCATTGCACTACAAAGTGAGGGGCAGCCGATAGATTTTAAAAACATCCGCATACTCGAATTCAAGAAACCAGGCACAAAAAAATCAAAACGTTAGCATTTTACGTACCTGATTATTCAGCGGGATAGCTTGCTTTCCGAATTGTTTGGAGAAATGCATTCAGTTCAATTACGCTTCATGAACACAATAGTTTTTTCCAGGTTGGAGATGTTTGAATCCATTAAAGAAAATCCGGGGATTGAATCGCTCTACTGGCCTCGGTTTATTGGACGCTGTTGAAAATATTAAAAGTATGGTTGATGTAGTCTCAATCTCGCACAATGAGCAAAATAATGCGCAATTCTGGGGAAGTTAAATTTTAGGCCAACTTAATTAACAGCCATTTTAAAGGGTCTTATTATTGTGCTATAAGCGATTAGGGAATCTAAAAAATTACCAATGGCAGATCTCAATATCTTCACCACCTTACCATATGCCATAACGGTTGTCACCAATGATGCCCCGGCATTTACAATCGTCGCGCTTACCGACGAATTTCTACATACCGCGAAACTCGACCGCGAGGACATCTTATCAAAACCTTTCGTTCCGGTCGCAGAACAAATGTTGGTTGACATCAGCCCTTCATCACTTTTATCTTTATTCGGGGAAGTAGACATGCCGGCAGACCTGGGAAGAAACAGCAACGGAACCATTCCATCGCGGCAGCTTACCTTAACTGATCATCAACCCTTCACACAGGTATCCAGCAAGGCTGTGCATTCCAACGATGGCACCATCACGCATTTCATTCTCACCTGGGAAAAAGAGCCGGTGACCAGTATGCCGGACACCGAAATGGATTTTGCAAAAACAGCCAATTTTTTTAAACAGGCGCCGGTTGCCATCGCTATAGTAAAAGGGCCCGACTATGTATTTGAGCTGGCTAACCAAGACATGCTCCAGTTTCTTGGTCGAACCGGGGATGCGGTGGGCAAGCCCTTACTGGAGGTGTTCCCAGAAGCAAAATTGCAGGGGCTGGTCGACATCTTTGACTACGTTCGTCAATCGGGAAATGATTATAACATGCGCTCCTACCCGGCAACCATTTTAATTAATGGTGTGCGGGAACACCGCTTTTTTGATGTGAGGTTTCAACGCTATGAACAAGCAGGGAATTCTGCTGAGGTGCGCATATTTTGTGTGGCGCATAACGTTACCGAACAAGTGCAGATTCAGCAGCAGGTAGAGGATGTAAAGGAAAAATTGCGGTTTCGGAATGCTTTGCTGGAGGCGGTAAATGAAGCAACGCCTGATGGTATCCTGATTGTGGATGTGGAAGGAAAGGTGTTGCTTAAAAATAAACGGTTCATCGAAACCTGGAAGATTCCAGCGTCTGTTGTTGCAAATAATGAAGAGGGTGGTCTCATCGCATTCGCCAATAGTATGTTGGCTGATCCGGCGGGTCAGTTGAAAGGGATCACCGCTGCAAGGGAGCCGGGACAACAAGCCGGCCAGGATGTATTGTTGCTGAAGGATGGCCGCGTATTAGAACGCAACGGTTCACCGGTATTGGGTGATGATCAGGTTTCTTACGGCTGGGCCTGGTATTTCCGGGATGTAACTGACCGCATCAGGCAGGAACAAAAGTTTAACAATGTGGTGCAACAGGCGTCCATGCCGATCGCTATTTTGAAAGGGGAGAACATGATCGTGGAAGTGGCGAACCAGGCTTTACTCGATCTGTGGAAGACGGATGAATCTGTGATCGGCAAGCCCTATTTGAAAATACAACCGGACCGCGAAGAACAAGGACTTTTTACTAAATTATTGGAAGTATATAGGACTGGCCAGGCATTTTACGGAACAGAAGTTCCGCTCAGTTTTGATCGGGGAAACGGTAACAAGGAGATCTTATTTTTCAACTTTTCTTACCAGCCATACCGGGAAGCAAATGGAAGCATCACCGGTGTGCTCGCTTGGGGAAATGATGTGACCGACCAGGTGATGGCAAAGCAACGCATCGTTGAAAGTGAACGCAACTTACGTAATACTATCTACCAGGCCCCGGTGGCAATGTGTATCTTAAAAGGGTCTGATCACATAGTTGACATCGCGAACAATCTCATGCTTCGTTTTTTGCGAAAGTCGACTGATGAGGTTCAGGGGCGGCCAATTTTTGATGTACTTCCCGAAGCAAAGCTCCAGGGATTTGAACAACTGCTGGAGAAGGCATACACGAGGGGGGAGACGGTCTCGGGTTTTGGTCAACCGCTGAGCATGTCCCGTGACAATGGCCCTGAAACCCTTTACATCAGTTATGTTTTCGAACCTTTTCGTGAATGGGATAGTACCATATCTTCCGTAATGGTGGTGATCATGGATGTATCCGAACAGGTACGGGCAAAACAGCAGCTGGAACAAAATGAATCTGAGTTACAACGGCGCGTAAAAGAACGAACGCTCGACCTGGACCAGATCAACCAGGCCTTACAAAGTTCTAATTTAAGTTTAGAGGAATTCGCATATGCCGCTTCGCATGACCTGAAGTCACCGATCAGGAAAATAAATATGTTGGCACAACTTCTTAACCAGGAACTCGGACCCGCACTCACGGAAACGCAGCAACGCATATTTAAGAGGATAGATGATTCTGCCGGTCGAATGCTGACGCTTATCGACGACCTCCTGTCTTTTTCTCATATCAGCAAGGGCGCTGGAACCTTCGATGACATCGATCTGTCACAGAAGTTGCAAAGAGTGTTGGACGACCTCGAGATCGAAGTGCTCGAAAAAAATGCGCAGATCACAATAGGGGAGTTACCGGTGCTAAGGGGTAACCGCCGCCAGTTGCAACAACTCTTTCAAAATTTGATCAGTAATGCACTTAAGTACACCAAGCCTGGAGTGAAACCGGAAATACAAATTTTATCCACGCTTGTGAATGGTACCGAACTTAATGGAATCTCCGCAGACATCCCCAGGGACAGAGCCTATCATTTAATTGAAGTTCGCGATAACGGAATCGGGTTCGACCAGGTTGATGCCGAACAGATCTTCAATGTGTTCACCAGGTTGCATACCCATGCGGAATATAGCGGCACCGGAGTAGGACTCAGTATTGTGAAAAGGGTGGTAGAGAACCACAACGGTCATGTTTGGGCAGAAAGTCACGCCGGGCAGGGAGCGAGTTTTAAGATCCTCCTGCCGCACAATGGCCGACAGAATGCATAAGCCACAATAGCGCTCCACCTATTTTATTTTCTTCGCCCGCAACAAAGCTTCCAGGTAATAATAATCGGCATAGATCAGTGGTGTATCTACCTCGCTGTCGACTGGTTTATGCCCCGTGCTGTGCAATAAAATAAACCCATAGTTTTCCCGGAGGGCAGAACGGTAATTTTTAG
>JAURWD010000024.1 GCA_030655145.1 Ferruginibacter sp. | reverse complement strand
GCAGGCAAACCTGAATTTGATGATCCGGATCCCGGGTTGGGCACAGGACGAAGCCATACCTTCAAACCTATATACATTCGCGACGGCTTCGGTTGCAAAGCCAACCCTCTTGTTAAACGGAAAAGCCGTAGCATACGAAATGGTGAAGGGCTACGCTTCCATCCGGCGGAGCTGGAAAAAAGGTGATGTGGTCACGGTGCAGTTACCCATGGACGTTAGGAGAGTGGTTGCAAATGAAAATGTAAAAGATGACCTGGGCAAAATTGCGCTACAACGTGGACCGCTTGTGTATTGCGCGGAATGGGTCGACAATTTTGGTAAGGCCAGCAACCTCATTCTACCCAAGGATCTGTCTTTCACCACCGAGTTTAAGCCGGGCCTTTTAAATGGTGTCACAGTCATTCAATCAACCATACCGTCCATAGTAATAAAAGATGCGGCAAGGGTTGAAACCCAGCAGGCAATTTTCACGGCGATACCATATTATAGCTGGGCCAACCGCGGTAAGGGAGAAATGCAGGTATGGTTCCCACAACAGTTAAAAGACATCAACCTGATTGCTCATTAAATATGCAGGAGCAGATTAGCAGACGTATTCAAAACCTTAAAAAACATAACAATGATTAATTTGAAAGACCTAGAAGTGTGGTTTGTAACCGGGAGTCAGCATTTGTATGGAGAAGAAACATTGAAGCAGGTAGCCGCCCATTCCCAGGAAATTGCAACCTCTCTCAACGGGGCCACCCAGGTTCCGGTAAAGATCGTTTTCAAACCAACAGTAAAGACAACAGAAGAAATTTATAGCATTTGCCTCGAAGCAAACACGGCAAAGAATTGTATTGGCATCATCGCCTGGATGCACACTTTTTCTCCCGCCAAAATGTGGATCAGCGGCTTAAAAATTCTTCAAAAGCCTTTATGCCATTTACATACACAGTTCAATCGTGATATTCCCTGGGCGGACATTGATATGGATTTCATGAACCTGAATCAAAGCGCTCATGGTGACCGTGAGTTTGGATTTATGGTAAGCCGTATGCGTCTCAACCGCAAAGTGGTTGTTGGTCATTGGCAAGATCCGGAAGTGTTGGAACAGATCAACGCGTGGAGCCGGGCAGCGGCAGGCTGGCACGACTGGCAGGGAGCAAAATTTGTTCGCTTTGGCGACAACATGCGTTATGTAGCCGTAACTGATGGAGACAAGGTGGAGGCGGAATATAAATTTGGTTATGCAGTCAATACTCATGGCATAGGTGATCTCGTAAAAGTGATCAACGAAACCAGTGATGCATCCATCGATAAATTGATCAGCGAGTATGAAGACCAATACGAACTGCTTGCAGGGCTGCGTAAAGGAGGTGCTCAAAACAGTTCTTTAAGAGAGGCTGCAAAGATCGAAATCGGTATGCGCACATTTTTACAGGACGGTAACTACAAAGGTTTTACCGATACGTTTGAAGACCTGCATGGAATGGCACAATTGCCAGGGATTGCTTCCCAACGTTTGATGGCAGAAGGGTATGGCTTTGCCGGTGAAGGCGATTGGAAAACAGCCGCCCTTGTGCGGGCTATGAAAGTAATGGGATCGGGACTTCCGGGTGGCAATTCATTCATGGAAGATTATACCTATCACTTTGATCCTTCTAATCCACTGGTGCTTGGTTCTCATATGTTAGAGATCTGTCCTTCAATTGCCAGCGGTAAACCTTCCTGCGAAGTGCACCCCTTGGGTATTGGTGGAAAGGGTGACCCGGTGCGGCTTGTATTTAATTCAGCAGCAGGTCCCGCAATTAATGCTTCGCTGGTAGATATGGGCAACCGTTTTCGCCTGATCGTAAATGAAGTTGAAGCGGTTGAACCGGTGCATGCATTACCAAAACTCCCGGTTGCCCGTGTGCTGTGGAAACCGTATCCCGACATGAAAACAGGTTGCGCAGCATGGATATACGCTGGCGGTGCTCACCATACCGGCTACAGTCAAAACCTGCGTTCAGAGCACATGGAAGATTTCGCGGCATTTGCCGGAATTGAATATGTGCTCATCGGGAAAAACACCAACCTCTATCAATTAAAAAATGAGTTGCGTTGGAGTGAAGTTTATTATCAAATGAATAAATAGTTATAACATTACAATTCTTTTTTTCAAAAAAACTTACCAGATAACTTTCTTGCTATGAACAAAAACCTTGCATTTGCGGACTACGCGGTTTTCATCATTTATTTTATCATCGTAGCCGGGTATGGTTACAGTATTTACCGCAAGCGTAAAAAGAATGAGCATGATGCAAAGGCTTATTTTCTTGCAGAAGGAACGCTTACCTGGTGGGCCATCGGTGCGTCGTTGATCGCTTCAAATATTTCTGCCGAACAGTTTATCGGCATGAGCGGTGAAGGATTTTTCCTTGGAATTGCAGTTGCCGCGTATGAGTGGATCGCAGCGGTCGCACTCATCATCATCGCCATCTGGTTCATACCCGTTTACCTGAAGAACCACATTTACACCATGCCGCAATTCCTGAAAACCAGGTATAACGAAACGGTGGCGTTGATCATGGCGGTGTTCTGGTTGTTCCTCTATGTTTTTGTGAATCTTACTTCGATCTTATATCTCGGGGCAGTCGCTATCAATGGACTTGCAGGTGGACAGTATCTACATGTCATCATGGTTGGGCTGGCAATCTTTGCGTTGCTGATCTCCCTTGGAGGAATGAAAGTAGTTGCTTACACGGATGTAATCCAGGTAGCCGTACTGATCATCGGTGGTCTTGTTACCACGTATATTGCCTTAACAACAGTAAGTGAATATTTTGGTCTGGGATCCAATGCCTTTGCTGGATTTAAGGCATTGATGAAAGATGCTCCTGAACATTTCAAAATGATCATTCCAAAGCCTGTTGAAGGTGCTTCACAGAATGACATCAACAAGTACCTGACTTTCCCTGGTTTGCTATCGTACCTCGCCGGCATCTGGATCATCAACCTGAATTACTGGGGTTGTAATCAGTACATCACGCAACGGGCTTTGGGCGCTGATCTGCAAACAGCCCGTACGGGTATTTTATTTGCGGGTTTCTTAAAACTCTTGATGCCTGTTATCGTAATGCTTCCGGGTATTGCTGCGTTTGTATTACACAAAAATGGCCAGTTACCACAATTGGTGGGCGGTAAGGATGGCGCTTATTCAGCTATGCTCGCGTTTTTACCTACAGGTTTAAAAGGCTTGTCTGTAGCTGCTTTAACAGCTGCGATCGTTGCCTCGTTGGCTGGTAAAGTAAACAGCATATCCACGATCTATACGCTGGATATTCATAAAAAAT
>JAURWD010000020.1 GCA_030655145.1 Ferruginibacter sp. | reverse complement strand
ACCACCGGCATATCTGCACCACCAATAGGCATCACGAACATGACGCCATAAATTAGTGACAAGGCGAGAATACCGTAGAAAAGATAGATATGAAAATTTGTAAGTCCCCAGGAAGACACCGCGGTGCCAGCTGGCTGCAATGCATACCCGCTGGGATCCACGATGGGGGTTTTGAAAATGAACAGCAGTACTGAGGCTAATAAAACTACCAATAACAACATGTTCAGATTGCGTTGACCTTTAAAAGTTTTGTCTTTAATCACTCCGCGAAGTTTCCCCCAGGCGATGATGCTACCGGCGAATGAAATACTACCGATCACGAGTCCGGAAATAATCGCAATAACTGAAACCGTGGTGAGCTCTTCGGAAAGAAAGCTGACCTCTCCAGCGGCCGGCAGAGCGGTGAACAGGTAATGATTAAATTCTATAACAGATATCAGCATGGCGCAGGCGCCGCCCATTCCATTAAAAAGACTCACCATTTCCGGCATGGCCGTCATTTGTATTTTTTTCGCAGAAACGAACCCGAGGATGGTTCCAAGGGTGAGTGCAGCGAAGATCAACGGGAGGTTTCGCAGGTGATGCGTTGTGCCATTTACTTCGTGCTCATACAAAAAAATGGTTCCAAAAATACCGAGCGCCATGCCTGCCGCGGCGATCAGGTTTCCCCTCCGGGCCGACTCCGGACGGGAAAGCATTTTAAGTCCCAGGATAAAGGTGACAGAAGCAACGAGGTAACAGATTGAAAGTATGTGGATACCCATAAATACGTTTAGTTCTAATGATAATAGCTTTCGGCTTGATCGCAATGTCGATGAGCCTATCAGGATTCTTTAGCAGGTTGAGCAGGACGTTTTTTCTTGAACATCTCTAGCATCCGGTCGGTAACAACAAAACCGCCAACCACGTTGAGTGTGCCAAGCAACACAGCCAGGAACCCAAGAATAAGCGCAACGTAATTGCCTGGTTGCGCCTGCCCCATCACAATGATGGCGCCAATCACGACTACACCATGAATGGCATTGGCTCCACTCATCAGCGGAGTATGTAACACGCTGGGCACGCGGCCAATCACTTCGATGCCTAAAAAAATGGACAGGATCACGATGTAGATGATCTCAATGTGCTGGCTAAAAAAATCAAGTATTGATTGCATAAGATCAGGTAAATAAATTAAATGTTGTCACACTATCGGTTGCGCTTAGTTGCTGGAAATTAGCCGACTTCGCCAATTGCCAGGGCCTGTACTTTTTCGTGCACGATTTTTCCGCCGTGAACGATACAGGTGCCTCTAACCAGGTCGTCTTCGAAGTTGAGGTTCAGGCCGCCGTCCTTATCAATGATCAGCTGCAAAAAGTTTAGAATGTTTTTTCCATACAGTTTGCTCGCATCACTGGGCATGCCACCTGGCAACTTTGAATTCCCGACTATGCTGACACCGTTGTGGACGACAGTCGTTTCATTTTTGGTAAGTTCGGTATTGCCGCCGGTTGCCGCGGCGAGGTCAATGATCACGCTACCATTTTTCATGGCCTCGATCATGTCCCGCGTGATCAACACCGGTGCCTTGCGACCGGGGATTTGAGCGGTGGTGATGATGATATCTGCTTTCGCAACGCTTTCGGCGATCTTCGCCTTTTGGCGATTCATAAAATCTTCTGATTGTTCAACGGCATATCCGCCTGCCTTGCTTGCATCCGCTGCACCTTCCACTTCGACGAACTTTCCGCCGAGGCTCATCACCTCTTCTTTTACTGCCGGGCGAGTATCGAAAACTTCAACAACAGCACCGAGTCTTCGACCGGTCGCAATGGCCTGTAAGCCGGCAACGCCCGCGCCAAGGATCAGCATTTTTGCCGGAGGAATACTACCGGCAGCGGTCATGAACATGGGAATGTATTTCGGAAACAGGTTAGCCGCGGTTAACACGGCTTTATACCCGGCAATATTTGCCTGGCTGCTCAACACGTCCATACTTTGCGCCCGGGTGGTGCGCGGGATCATGTCGATACTAAAAACAGTGGCACCCTTCACCGCGAACGGGAGCATGCCCGAGGCATTAAATAAGGGCTGATAAACGCCCAGTAAAACTTTTGACTGGAGGAGATCTGGTGGAATATCCGTTGGCTCATTGATAGAAAGCAAAATATCTGCTGTCCTGATCACTTCCTCACGGTTAGCCGTAGTTGCACCGGCTTCAATATATTTTTGATTGACTGCGAAAGCGGTTGATCCTGCATTGTCTTCGACCAGGATATTTGTTTTCCATTTCTTAAGGATGACTACATGTTCAGGTAATAAGGAGACCCGGGTTTCGGTTGATGGTTCTTTTAAAACGCCAATTATCATAGAGGATATAATTAGGCTAAAGGTAGAGAAAAATCAAAAGCGTATGGTAAAGTGTTGCTTCACCTTGAAACCCGGATCGATCAATACCAACCCAATAAAGAAAAGATCAACGGTAAGCGTTACCCTTGGGTGCTGCTGAATTTCTTTCCACGCGGCTTCCATTTCTTCACTCCAATGGATATCGTCAAAAATCAAAATACTTTCAGGGGTAACAACTTCCAGTAATTGATTAAAGTAATCGATGGTGGGCTGGCGCCGATGATTTCCATCGATGAAGGCCAGGTTAATTGGCTGTATTTGTGGGAGCAACGAAGGCAGTGTTTTTGCAAAGTCACCCTCCACCAGCTGGATATTTTTTGCATGGAGTTGAGCGAATGTTTCCTTCGCGATAGCTCCTATGGAGCCGGAACCTTCGCAGGTCACCACGCTTGCTGCGGGGTTTCCAAGGGCCAGGTATGAAGTGGTAATACCGAGAGAAGTTCCCAATTCCAACACCGTTTTGGGCTGGTAATAATGGGCAATCCTGTGAAGTAATTGACCAAATTTCGCGGGCTTCAGGGATGATGCGGCTATATCTTTTATAACGCGTTTGTTAGATTTGAGTGAGCCGGATCCTGCGCCAAAATCCTCTACGTCAATAACACTTGCATCACCCAACAAACTTCGCCTGCGCTTCTCAACAGGAGTGTATGCCGGGTAATCGGATTTATCCCTTAATACATTATTTATGAAGTTGAAGACGAAGGGGGAATGCGTACCATGTCCCTTGCCGTTAGCTGCAGTGAAATAATAATGAAGAAACTTTTTTGCCAGTTGAAAGCGCGTATACATGGTCGTTATATCCAGAACTTACTTATCCTGGTCGGCAATATTAGTTACTGTAATTGGCTTTGGTCCACACCTGGAATGAGTAGGCATAGGCATGCTTCTCATCTGCAGGGAAGTCTTCGTTTGAAACCAGCTTCCATATTTGTTCGTCTATTACTGGAAAAAAAGTATCTCCTTCGAACTGGCCATGAACGCGGGTGATGATTATCTTATTCGCAATATCCATGGACTGCCGGTAAATCTCTCCCCCACCGATGATAAATATTTTCTTTGCATTTGTTTCGCGAGCCTTTATGATCGACTCGTCGAGGGTGGCGGCAGTAACGACATTTTCGTGGTTCCAACCTGCCTGGCGCGTGATCACAATGTTTGTGCGCCCGGGCAACGGCTTATTTACTTCTTCGAAGGTTTTGCGCCCCATGATCACCGGGAAGCCCCAGGTGGTATTTTTAAAAAATTTTAAATCGTTTGGCAGGTGCCAGACGAGCTGGTTGTCTTTGCCAATAACGTTATTGGTAGATGCAGCTACTACCATCGCAACCTCTTCTGTTCCGTTCGATTGATTTACCACATTGGCCTGTTGTTCATTCATTTTATTTACACTTTAATTTCTGTAGTGGGTGAAAGTTGACTGCACAAAAGGCTTACACTGCAACCGGTGCTTTGATGCCGGGGTGTGCCTGGTACTTTACTAATTCGAAGTCTTCAAAGCTGAAATTGAAAATATCAGCAACAGCAGGATTGATCTTCATCGTTGGTAAGGGAAATGGCGTACGACTCAACTGCAGTTCTGCCTGCTCAAAATGATTACTATAAAGATGCACATCACCAAATGAGTGAACAAAATCGCCGGGCTCCATATCACAAACCTGGGCGATCATCATGGTGAGTAGGGCGTAGGAAGCAATGTTAAAAGGCACACCAAGGAAAACGTCTGCACTTCGCTGGTAAAGCTGGCAGCAAAGTTTTCTTCGATTACCCGCCACCGGTAACGTATAAAATTGAAAGAGGCAGTGACAAGGCATCAGGTTCATTTTAGGCAGGTCGGCTACATTCCATGCGCTGATGATCATCCGGCGGCTGTCCGGGTTATTTTTCAGCTGGTGAATGAGTTCCTTCACCTGGTCAACCTCTACCCCACCGGCTCCTTCCCAACTGCGCCATTGCTTTCCGTAAACCGGGCCGAGGTCGCCATGCTCATCTGCCCATTCGTCCCAGATCTTAACATTATTTTCTTTCAGGTAAGCAATATTCGTTTCTCCTTTTAAGAACCAGAGTAATTCATGAATGATGCTCTTCAGGTGTGTCTTTTTTGTAGTTACCAGGGGAAAACCCTGGCTTAGATCGAAGCGCATCTGGTACCCAAAAACACTTCGGGTCCCGGTGCCGGTACGATCACTTTTGTCTACCCCGGTATCGATGATATGTTGAACAAGTTGAAGATATTGTTGCATGGCCTGCAAGTTAAGCTAACTTGGAAAACTACGAATACCCGGTTTCCGGACAAGCACGGCCGGCTGCAAAAATGTGGAGCGAATGTGCGAATTTTGGCGACGGAATATAAAAATGAAACAATGAATGTAATAATCAGGAAAGCTTTAGTCACAGATTGTAAGAGGATGATGGAACTGGTGCAGGAATTGGCCGTTTATGAAAAAGCCCCCGAAGCGGTCACAGTAGATTTTGATCACTTTGTAGATAGCGGCTTTGGAATTAGCCCAGTTTGGTGGGCCTTCGTGGCCGAGATCGATGGCTCCGTTGAAGGATTTGCCTTATACTACATCCGCTACAGTACCTGGAAAGGACAACGCATGTACCTTGAAGATCTGGTAGTAACGGAGAAGCTTCGTGGGATGGGTGTCGGAAAGAAATTATTTGATCAATTGATCGAAGAAGCCCGGGCACAAAAATTTACAGGCATTGCGTGGCAGGTATTGGATTGGAACGAACCTGCAATCAATTTTTACAAAAAGCTCGACAATGTGAGCTTTGATGCAGAATGGGTTAACTGCGCTATAAACTTCTAACGGCAATACTTAACTTTGCCCTTCTTCTTTCACAAGCAATAACACAAAAAAATATATGGCAGAAAAAATAACCATGGGTAGCGATGGCAAACTCAATGTACCCAACAATCCCACCATACCTTTTATTGAAGGAGATGGAATCGGCCCGGATATCTGGAAGGCTAGCGTCCGCGTTTTTGATGCCGCTATCAAGAAAGCTTATAAAGGAGAGAAAAAAATTGAGTGGATGGAAGTCCTGGCTGGCCAGAGAGCTTTTGATGAAACAGGTAGTTGGATGCCTGAGGCTACAATGGATTCATTTAAGGAATATTTATTATCTATAAAAGGCCCGTTGACAACGCCAGTTGGTGGCGGGATCAGGAGTCTCAATGTTGCCCTCCGCCAGGAGCTTGACCTGTATGTGTGCCTGCGCCCGGT
>JAURWD010000010.1 GCA_030655145.1 Ferruginibacter sp. | reverse complement strand
TGACCGGTCTGTATGTTCCACACATAACTTCCCATATTCGCTAACTCCTGTGCTTCCAGCAGATCTTCTTCCCTTTGCACAAGTTCTTCCGTGATCAACCGCTCCTTCGTAATGTCAAATGCGATCCCAATGCTGTGGATGGCGACACCCGCAGGATTACGTGCGTAAACACTTTCATAATTACGCATCCAGCGATATTGTCCTCGCTTGTCCCGCAGCCGGTATTCAAAGAAATGCACCTCGCCATCTTTCCCTGCCCGCAATTTGGTGAGATATGTTTCTGCAGTTACAAGATCCTCTTCATGGATCAATGTCCGGAAGAAGCGGTCATTGTCTTGAAATTCTCCGGGAGCATACCCAAGGTATTCAAACAACTTTTCCGAAGACTGTAATTGCCGATCATTCTCCATGTCAAACAGGTAATAAAACCCCGGGGAGGTTACCACCAGTTTTTCCTTGTAATAACTTTCTTCCTGGATGCGACTTTTTAAAATTTCGAAGTAGGTGCCGGTGGACAGCCGTTCCTGCGCCAGGAAGTAGCGGTCCATATCTTCAATTACCTTCAACCGGGTTTCCGCATCAACAGGATAGGCTCTCAGCAAACCCATGAATATCCGTCGGCGCATATAACTGATGAGAAAAACATCATCCGCTTCAATGATATTATTTTGATGATATTGAAGCTTATTTGTCCTCCAGTCCAGCATCGCTTTAGCAAGCCGTTCTGCTGCTTTATCGTTTGCGAGATTCTCAAGGAATTCCAGCGAGGCGACAGTCGCATATTTATGCATGTCCTCCCGCGAAAGTTGGGTCAATCCTTTCAACACGGGAATTTTCAATTCTGTAGCGAGTGAAATTTGTTGGTCGACAAAATCATGTAGGTGATGCTCGATGACGAACTGGCAAAATAGTGGCAGGTGTTCAAAACGTAAATCATCAAAAAAGTGATCGTCTTTGGAAAGCATCGGGGGAATGTTTTACTACATTGATTTCAGGGTACGGCTGGTATCAGCGGAATAAAAGTACGTTTTGCTTTCCTGTAAAGAAGCATTTTTTTGTTTAAGGTCAGGCCGTGAAAAATTAACGCGTGTTACGGGCTGCTTCTGCTTAAGCCAGAAATAAATGACGACTTTTCAATTTTCTACAGCGTACTTTTATTTTCCCGAAATCAGTTTCATGACACAGCAGCCCCTTTTTTTATTGGTAGATGACGATCCCGATGACATCATGCTGTTGAAAGACGTTATTCATTCTATAAATCATAACATCCGTTTTGCCGAAGCCCACGATGGTCGGGCTGCGCTCAACTACCTGCGGGTTGCGAAAGAAAATCATGAGCTGCCCAGTCTTGTAGTGCTGGATATCAATATGCCATTACTGAACGGACGTGAGATCATAGCGATGATCCAGGAACAACAGGAACTTGAAAAACTTCCCCTCGTGGTTTTTTCTACCTCCTCGTACCCTGGCGATATTGCTTATTGCAGCACGCATGGCGTGGAATTAATTACAAAACCTTTCGGCATGAAACTCCTCGTAGAGATCGCTGAAAAACTGGTTTCCCGCTATAGCTAATTACTTAGGCTTTAAAAAAAATAATCCCCGCGATTGCTCGCGGGGATCTTTGTTCGAATACAAGCTGTATCCTGTTAAACCACTAAACTCTTCGTTATTTTTTTCCAATTGAATCAACCGCCATTTTAGCTGACTCCCACATTTGTAAATGTGATTGCAGGGTTGGCAATTTTCCTGCGGCCCACGCTTTTATCTCTGCATCTCTACCACCTTCTGCTTCCGTTCTAAAAAGATCGATGTCTTTCTTATGATCTTCCACCATCATATCGCTGTAAGCTTTGTCAAAATCGGCGCCTTTCTTTGCTTTAAGGTCATTCACCATTTTTTGCTTTTCGTCACCAAGTGCTTTTGGCAGCATGATGTTTTTTGAAGCTGCTAAAGTCTTAAGCTCAGCATTAGCTTTACCATGGTCGGTCACCATCATCTGTGCATGTTTTTTTACTGCGGATGAAGTTGCATTTTTCAGCGCCAGCTGGCCTAACTGAACTTCCATTAGTCCGCCTTCGGCTGCTTTTTTAGCAAATACACTGTCATCTTCAGTGTTTACAGTTGTACGCATGGCTGCGGAAGTGTCAACGGTTTCAACAGTGGTTGAAGTGTCTTTTAAAGAATCCGTTTCGTTGTTGGTTTCGCTGTTACAGGATGTCATAAAAACAAGTCCTGCGAGGCAAACCCCACTTACCAATAATTTTTTCATATTATATAATTTAGATTACCAACCCTTCTAAAAAAACTATGCCACGGCAAAACACTGGCAGCAACAGAAGGAAGTAAGTTTCTTAATTAAGCGTACAGATCGAATAATGAAGTAGGCTTGCGGAATTCTTTTGAGTAAACCTTTCTACAAAACGAACTATTGAATGAGCCCGATTTTGCGGGAATGTATGATAGCCTCGCTGTTGTTGTGAAACAAGCAGGTTGCAATGCCCATCGCTTCAAGGGGAGATAATATATCCAGGGTGGCTTTCCCGTTATCCGCAACAATGTTCCTTATATAGATCGCAACGATTCTCTCCGGGTATTTTTTTGCAATTGCCTCATAGATCGCCGGGTCTGCCTGGGAATTGTCACCGAGCAAAATAAACTTCTGCCGGGGAAATGCTTTCATGATCCGGTATACCCGCACCAGTTTGCCTTCATGTTTTGTTTTACCGGTTTTAACCAACTGGTACCACTTCTTCAACTGGCTCAAAAGGAAAGCACCTTCGGGCAATTCTTTTTCCCGAAAAAAATCTACGAGGTCATCATAAAGATTCCATTCACTGCTAGAAACATAAAAAAAAGGATTCGGCACATCGGGCTGAGTGTGAGCCAGCGAGAGTAATTTATAATGAGCCGCCACTTCCGCAAACGCTTTCCGGGTCTTGGGATTTTTGGTGAACAACACCCGCAGCCTGTTGAAGATACTCGCCGAATGAGAGATCAGCACTGTGTCGTCAATATCTGAGATAAACGCGTACTGGGTAACATGCGGTACAATCAGTTTTCCTTCGCCACAGGCAATTTTAGTATTTGATTTATCGAGGGCAAACACTCTAACGGGATGTGTACCTGCTGGCACACTCACGGACGACGCCCACTCGAGTTTGAAAAAACCGTCTGCTTCTGAAATCCCTTCTATTACCTGCCCCTCCCACTCCAGCTGCACTTTTACACCGGGTGCCGGTGCTACAAAAAATATCCGCAGCAGGTGCAGAATATTGGATAGAATATTGTTAGTGTACCTGCGTCGGGGAATAGCCTTGTTTTGAAAGACATGGCCATATACGATCAGGTCGTGTTTGTGACCATAACCATGATATACTTTAACCGCCAGTTTTTTATATTCACCCGAAGTTTTCATAGCTCTCGTTACTGAAAATATGGTACCATTAATTTTAAATTTATATCTATTCTTCGACTATGAATGAAGCGCAGGATCAGCAACCAGTATTATTTGTCGTAAACGGAAAGTCGGGGAACAACACACAAAACTGGGATGAACTCATCCATGATTTTTTTAAAGATAAGCCCGTGCAGGTTGAGGTCCTTATCCTCGACGAATCCTGCTCAACCGGTATAGTCCAATCGACCATTGAAGAAAAAAAGCCAGGGAAGGTTTTCGCCGTGGGCGGAGATGGCACCGTGAAGCTGGTCGCGGAATGTTTACTCAACAAGCATATTCCTTTGGGCATTATACCCGCCGGTTCCGCGAATGGAATGGCAAAAGAACTGGGTATTCCTACCGATATAAATAAAGCCATGGAACTCGCCCTCAAAGGCGATACCAGGAGTATCCACCTTATAAAGGTCAATAATCAATATTGTATCCATCTCGCAGACATCGGCTTCAACGCCTTCGTCGTGAAGAAGTTTGAAACCTCCGTGGGTCGCGGGATGTGGGGTTATATTAAGGCCTCCTGGAAAGTGCTTTGGGAGCATGCAAAAATGGAGGTTGACATAAAGGCTGACGGAAAAACCGTTCGGCGCACAGCCGCGATGGTGGTAATGGCGAATGCAACAAAATATGGCAGCGGTGCCTTGATCAACCCGGATGGGGATCTTGGTGATGATTTGTTCGAGGTAATAATTGTAAAAAAAATTTCCCTTTCCGAGATTTATAAAATGATGTTTTCCCACATGGCTTACGACCCGTCAAAAACAGAAGTATATCAAACATCTTCTTTAGCCATCCGTTCAAAGGCCCGCGCTCACTTCCAGGTAGATGGCGAATACCTTGGGAAAACCAAACAAATTACCGCTACAATACTTCCACGGGCGCTCGACATCATTGTTCCTTAACCTCTTTTCGGGTATGGATAACTTTTGAAAAATCCACATTGGGAATTTTCCAATATGGCATTTTATTTGTTTTGGTTCCTGCTGAAAGTGTTTTTAATAATTGCCGTTTCATATCTCCTATTAAAAAACAAGGTGACAACATATTTTTCGAAAACTGCAATCCACTATTTATTAATAAGAAAAATCAACGTTTTATGATCTCAAAAGAAAAGCGGACCTGGATAACTGAAAAAGAAGCCGCTGAACTGATCCAACTGCCTGGCAAATTTTTTAGAAAATTAGTGCTCAATGGCCCATTAAACGGCGTAATTAATTACTTCAAATCCAAAGGATACAGGTACAACAAGGTTGACCTGGAGAATTATATGTTTGAAAACTCCTTCTTTGCAGGGTTATAACTGCGCAAACAAGTCTGGAAAAATTTTTTAGTGGGTTTCTTTTAATGTCCGCCTGTTAAAGTCCCAGGCAAAAAGGACGGCCAAAAGATGTCGGCCGAAGGCTTACGGAACCACGCATTACAGGCACCTTTCGTGCCTGTATTTTTGTTTTTATGATTGGCCAACCGCTTTGCAGACTTGATTTATTAAGATTTTTTTAAATTCTAAATTTTAGGTAATTTCCTTGCCTTGTTTGCTAATCCATGACTGCTTTCATGATGAGATTGAAATTAATGTCCTTTTTCTGCCTGTTGCTTTTTGCCCGTTTTTCGGCGCCGGCACAACCAATTACCCCAACTCAAATAGACGAACTTGTTGAACGCACTTTGAAAACGTTCAATGTGCCAGGTATCGCCGTAGGTATTATCAAGGATGGCAAGCTGGTGCATGCAAAAGGATATGGTGTGCGCTCGCTCAATACAAAACAACCGGTCAATGAACATACGCTTTTCGGCATCGCATCTAACACGAAAGCTTTCACCGCCGCAGCATTAGGTATTTTGGTCGATGAAGGCAAGTTAACCTGGGATGATAAAGTAACAGACCACATCCCGGAATTTAAGATGTACGATCCCTATGTTACGGACGCCTTTACCATCCGCGACCTGCTTTCACATCGCAGCGGGTTGGGATTGGGCGCCGGCGACCTGATGTTCTGGCCGGATTCCAACAATTTCAGTTGCCAGGATATCATTCATAACCTTCGCTTTTTGAAACCGGTTTCGGGTTTTCGCTCCAAGTACGATTATGATAACCTAATGTACATCGTGGCCGGCGAAATTTTGAAACGGGTGTCGGGCAAAACCTGGGAAGAATTCGTGGAGACGAGAATGTTTCAGCCACTCGGTATGATGGAAACCGCCCCTTGCTTTAAGCAGGTAACAAATAAAACAAACGTGATCGATCCGCATGCACCTGTTAATGGCAAAGTAAAGGTGATCAGGCGCGACTGGAGCAATGTTGCGAATGCGGCCGGGGGGATTTACACCAATCTAACGGATATGAGCAAATGGCTCATAACGGTGATGGATAGTGGCAGATACGCGGGGCAGGCACACAAACAATTGTTCAGTGAGGCGGTGCATGCTGAATTGTGGACGCCGCACACGAATATCCCGGTGCGTGGACAAACAACTTACAAAACGCATTTCTCCTCGTATGGGCTGGGGTGGTATTTAAGCGATGTGTATGGCCATCTGCAGGCAACACATACGGGCGGCCTGGCCGGCGTGGTAACCCAGGTTACCTTGATACCCGAACTCAAACTGGGCATCATGGTTTTTACCAATCAACAATCCAGTGCGGCTTTTACGGCCATCACAAATACTATAAAGGATAGCTACCTGGGATTGCCCGTTGTAGACAGGGTAAAGCAAAACTACCAGCGTGTGCTCGCGAGTGAAGCAGAGGCCCAGAAAATCACTGAAGACGTGTGGAAAGAAATCGAGGTGGAACAGAAGAAAGCTTCACCGGTGAACCTGGACCAGTTTACGGGTACTTACAATGACAAATGGTTTGGAGAGGTTTCCGTCTCCAGGAAAAGCGGAAAGCTGTGGTTTGAGTCCAAAAGATCTTACTTGCTCAAGGGAGACTTGTTGCCTTATAAAGGAAACACCTTCATTGTGAAATGGGTAGACAGAAGTATGGATGCCGATGCTTTTGTACAATTTGGTCTTGACAAGGATGGCAAGGCTTCAACACTAAAACTCAACGCCATCTCCCCACTCACAGATTTTAGTTTTGACTTCCAGGACCTGGACTTCACCAAGATCGACTAACCAGGTTTCTTAAACATTCCCCAAAATTTTCTCCTGAGCGTACCAGCCGCAACGGTCCTTTCACTCCTTGAGTGCGGAACACAGAGTCTTTCCCGTTGTTTCATTCCGGCCTTGTTTCATTTTCAACTGTTGACCAAACGCCCTGCGGATTGCCATCAAAAAATAAACAGTAATTTCGCAGCGGCTCAATTATCGGCCATCAACCACAAACCTTAAGCCCCGCGGAAAATGAATATGATCACCAGGTTCACGCTTTGTTTTTTACTGGTTTTTCCTGTATTAAGTTCAATGGGCAAATCTGCCCGCACGTTTGATCCCGCACATGTTTACGCGGCTATGGCTGGCTCCGATTTGAAAGAGCTGGATGCTGTGCTTACTGAGCTTGATAAAACTACCATTGCGTCTAAGTCAGCCTACGAAGGGGCCTTGCTCATGAAAAAGGCCGGTTTGCTTTCAAAGCCAAAAGAAAAGTTGCAGGTTTTTAAGTCGGGCAAGGAAAAGCTGGAAGCAGCTATCCGGGATAATGCAGACAACGTGGAATATCATTTTCTCCGCCTCATGATACAGGAAAATGCACCCAAGATCCTTGGCTATAAAAAAAATATTGATGCGGACAGTAAGATGGTAACAAGTTCATACAAAACCTTACCCTCATTTTTACGGCAGGCAGTAAAAGATTATAGTAAAGCCTCTCGCACACTAAAAACTGCTGACCTTTAATCATCGCATCGAATGGGTAAAAAAGTATTGGTTCTCTATTATTCTCAGTCAGGTCAACTCGGCGAAATTATTCAAAACCTCAGCGGCCCCCTGGCTGCAGCAGGAAATACCGTTGAAGTGGTGCAAGTACACCCGGTGCAGCCCTACCCTTTTCCCTGGAAAGGCGAAAGCTTTTTTGCTGTGATGCCAGACTGCGTGCAACACGTTCCGACCCAACTACAACCTTTCGACATAAAAGAATCAGCTTACGATCTCGTAATTCTCGGTTACCAAGCCTGGTTTCTTTCCCCAAGTATTCCATTTAATTCGCTTTTACAGGAACCGAAGGTTAGATCTATCCTCAAGGATACACCGGTAATAACGATCACGGGTGCACGCAATATGTGGATCAGTGCGTTGGAAGATATTAAGAAAATGTTGAAAGCAAATTCGGCCCGGTTGGTTGGAAATATTGTGCTCGTTGACAAGCATCATAATGTAATAAGTTTCATTACGATCTTCCATTGGATGTTCCGGGGAAAAAAGGAACGCTACTTGAATGTATTTCCGAAGCCAGGCGTTTCAGACGCTGATATTGAGCAAGTTAAAACGTTTGGAAATACCGTTTCAACCCACCTTGAAAGCAACCAATGGGATAATTTACAACAGGAGTTAGTGAGGCAGGAAGCGGTGGTAGTAAAATATAATTTAATGTTTATTGAGTCGAAAGCAAAGCGCATTTTTGGCATCTGGGCGAAGCTCATATCGAAACGAAAAAAAAGAACCGCGTGGCTTGTTGCATTCAAATATTATCTTTTAATTGCACTGTTTATAGCAGCTCCAATCATATTAACTGTGGACGCAATTTTCTTTAAACCTTTTTTAGCAGGAAGAATAAAAAGACAAAAACAATATTACCTGGACGTAAAATAATTTTCTCGCACACATGTCGCTTAACTCTGTTTACATCACAAATACTTCTGTTTTTTTTCCCAATGATCCTGTATCAAATGATGAGATGGAAGAATATCTCGGGTACATCGATAACAAGCCTTCAAAGTCTAAAAGAATCGTTTTAAGAAATAATGGCATCAAGAATCGCTTTTACGCATTGAACAAAGAGGGTAAAACAACCCATACCAATGCGGAGATGACGGCGCTTGCTGCGCGGGCACTTTTTGGAAATGACAGTAGCAGGCTCAAAGAGATCGAATTACTTTCCTGCGGAACTTCTTCTCCTGATCAGATGATGCCATCTCATGGCGTAATGGTTCATGGGCTGCTGCCAGAAGCGGCTGCCATTGAAGTTGTTTCACCTGCTGGCGTTTGTTGTGCAGGAATGCATGCTTTTAAATACGCCTATCTCGCCATCAAGGCCGGCGATGTGGCCAAAGCTGTGGCCACAGGGTCGGAGCGCTTTTCTGCCTCCCTTGTATCAAGTGTGTTTGAAGATGAAGCCCGGCAATTAAAGCGCCTTGAAGAAAATCCTTACATAGGTTTTGAAAAAGAATTTTTGCGCTGGATGTTATCTGATGGCGCTTCTGCTTTTTTGATGACAGACAAACCAAACGAGAATGGGTTAAGCCTGCGGGTAGAATGGATAGAGGGCGTATCGTATGCAAATGAAAAGGAAGGTTGCATGTACATGGCCTGTGAAAAAATGCCTGACGGAACCTTAAAAAGTTACCTCGAATTTTCGCCCGAAGAGATTGTAAATAAATCTTTGCTGAGTATTAAACAGGACGTCCGCTTATTAAGCGAGAACATTGTACCGCTCGGCGGTGTTGGGTTGAAAGCCGCGCTTGAAAAGCATGGTATAAAATCCGAAGAAGTGGATTATTTTTTACCGCACATGTCCAGTGATTTCTTCCGCGATAAGATCTTTAAAAGACTGATTGAAAACGAAACAGCCATTCCCTACGAGAAATGGTTCGTAAACTTAACGACCCTTGGCAATGTTGGCGCAGCCTCAGTTTACCTGATGGTGGATGAATTATTTCACAGCGGCAAATTGAAAAAAGGTGATAAGATCCTTTTGCTCGTCCCGGAAAGCGCAAGATTTTCTTACATGTACAGTTTGCTCACAGTCTGTTAAACCAATCTCCAGATTTTATTTTCAGGTAACAATGGCTGCGATTGCAGGATACCGGGCTTAACGGTAGAAGAACCTCATGCTGGAACAAACCTCGGCTAGCAATTCGATTTATCTGCATCAAGACAGTTCCGCTACTTATCGAAAGGCAACCTTGACTGTTGGAGATGAATCACCACATTCCTTTGTATATTTATCGCTCAATTATTCGACCCGTCCGGGGTCTGCAAACTTTCAATCAACCTGTATATGAAAAAAGAAGAAATTCCCCAGGATGATGGTGCGCTTAACAAATCAACAAAGGAGGTTTGTTACGCGGTTGACAGCGAAGGAAAATACACCACCGAGTTAAGCACCGGCTGGGAAGTAAAAAGCACCGCCCTCGATGCGGCCTGGAAAGACATTGACGAGCGAGTGAAAGCCGCCAGGCAAAAAGTGCTTAACGGCGAAGCCAGTCCCCTCCTCTTTTTTATGGAACTACGCCTGATGGACATTGGGATCGTTTCCGCATATACCGGGTTCTGGAAATGGACGATCCGGCAACACCTGAAACCCGCCGTGTTTAATAAACTAACTGAAAGTAAACTGCAGAAATACGCAACGGCATTCAACGTGGAATTGGCCGATCTTAAAACCATGAATGTACATGAAGACTGAATTTGAACACCTGCAGGCAGCGCATTGTGAGAACGGGGTTACAACCAACTTATTACGCAGTGTTGGTATTTCGAAAATAACAGAGCCTTTGACTTTTGGTATTGGTTCTGGAATTTTCTTCATACAGATTCCTTTCCTGAAAGTAAATAATGGTCCGGCCATCGCTTTTCGCACTATGCCTGGCCTCATCTTTAAGCGTACCTGCAACCGGCTGGGAATTCCCGTAGTCCGTAAAAAATTCAGTTCAAAAGAACAGGCAGAGAAATTCCTCGAAGCCAGCCTTAATTCAGGTCACCCTGTCGGCTGCCAGGTAGGTGTTTATTACCTCACTTACTTTCCTAAAGAGTACCGGTTCCATTTCAATGCCCATAACCTAATCGTTTATGGACGCGAAGGAGACCAGTACCTGGTCAGCGACCCCATCATGGAAAACGTGACCACGCTCTCGAGATACGAATTAGAAAGAGTACGGTTTGCAAAGGGACCGCTTGCGCCAAGAGGACAGATCTACTATCCGCGGGAACATACGCCCGTTTCTGACGATAAAATCCGGTCTGCGATCAAAACCGGCATCAGCAAATCCGTGAACGACATGCTTCGCATACCCCTCAACATTGCCGGGGTAAAAGGCATCGCAACCACCGGAAAAAAAATAAAGAAATGGCGCGACCAGCTTGGTCAGCAAAAAGCCGGCCTTTACCTTGCCCAACTCGTACGCATGCAGGAGGAAATTGGTACAGGTGGTGGGGGCTTCCGCTACATTTACGGGGCCTTTCTCCAGGAGGCGTATGGATACCTGCCCAATGAACAACTGCTCGAGATCTCAAAAATATTTACCCGTTCCGGCGATCTTTGGCGTACTGCCGCGGTACAAGCCGCCGGCATCTACAAAGGGAGGATCGGGAGCCAGCAGGACTTTAACGTCATGGGCGACTATCTCCTTGAAATTTCGGAAATAGAAAAAGGCGCTTTCCGGCAATTGTCGAAAATCAAATGGCATTAATGGAAGCAGTCCAGATAAACGATCTCGGCTTCTGTTACCCGGGCACTACTCACCGTTGTTTTTCTCACCTCAATCTATCTATTGCTAAAGGCAAAAGGTTTGGTTTGTTCGGACCAAATGGCGCCGGCAAAACAACGCTCATGAATTGCATGACCGGACTATTGCAGGTTAAGGAAGGGGCCATTCATCTCCTCGGGCAAAGGATCGGGGAAAATAAAAAAAAGGTCAACCGCCTTTTTGGATTTGTTCCCCAGGATTTTTCTTTTTATCACGAACTAAGCCCGGTCGAAAACCTGGAATTTTTTGGCGCCTGGTCAGGCTTGAATAATGGGGTGATCAAAAAGCGAACCTCGGAATTATTGGAGGTACTAGACCTTACGGAGGTGAAAGATAAACCGGTCGCTAAATTCAGTGGAGGAATGAAACGAAAAGTGAATCTCGCCATCGGCGTTATTCATGAACCGGAAATTTTGTTCCTCGACGAACCAACGGTCGGGGTCGACATCCAAACCCGGAATGCGATCATCGCCTACTTGCACGAGCTTAATTCGGCAGGTACAACCCTTGTTTACACTTCTCATCAACTCAACGAAGCGGAGGAACTTTGCAACCAGATCGCTTTGATCGACCAGGGAAAGATCATTGCAAATGACAGCCTCGAAAATTTATTGTCTGCACACCAGCAGGAAGGGCTCGAAGGTTTGTTCATCAATTTAACAGGTAAAAAATTCAGGGACGCCGATGCATAAACTCTGGGCGACCATATTAAAAGATGTGCGGATCCTGGGCAGGGACAGGCTTGGATTGATCTTTATGTTTGGCATGCCGATCATTCTTGCAGTCGTCATAACTGCGCTGCAGAACAGCACGTTCGAGCTGGTAAATGATAATAAAGTTCCACTGCTATTATGTAACCGCGACACTGGCGCCTCCAGTAAGCAGTTGATGCTTGCTATGGAAAAGGTCGGCATCTTCAATTTGAAACAGGTGGTTGCCAATGAGACCGACCAGCAGATCAGTAACCGCATGCAGGATAAGGATGCACTTATTGCAATAATAATTCCAACAAACTTTACCAACTCATTGAATAATAAGGCTAAAGAAATTTCTGGAAAAGCCCTGTCCCAATTTGGAATGGAGGTAGATAGTGTTCAACCGTACCGGGATGAGTTGGAATCGATCACGCTTTTATACCACCCGGTTCTGCAGGAATCGTTTCGGCAATCAATAAAGGGAGCGTTAAGAAGTGCGCTCCAACTCGTTGCAAGTAAGCAGATTTTGAAAAGCCTTTACTTTGCACTGAATGAGAAACAAATGCCAGAACAACTTGAAAATGAACTAATTAATAATGAAGTTAAAATTAACGAAATCCCTATTTCAAGGGATGGAAGTGGAAAAATACCCAATGCCACGCAGCATAATATCCCGGCCTGGACCATTTTTGCCATGTTCTTTGTCGTCATATCGCTGGGTAGTAGTGTTGTCAAAGAGAAACTGAATGGCAGTTTCGTTCGCCTTAAAACTCTGCCTACTAATTACATGGTGGCATTGTTAAGCAAACAGCTCACCTACCTCGCTGTTACCCTCGCACAGGCCGCGATCATTTTTTCCATCGGCATCTGGGTTTTTCCGTTTCTTGGCCTGCCCAGGCTTAACCTGCCCGCCGACTTATTTGGGCTGTTCCTGGTTTCCCTGGTCTGTGGTTGGTGTGCGGTAAGTTTCGCAATTGTGGTGGGTATCTTCGCCCAAACGCAGGAACAGGCGAATGGCATTGGCGCCGTATCCATTGTCTTACTGGCAGCCATCGGTGGTTTACTCGTTCCCAGTTTTGCAATGCCGGACTCTTTTAAAACGATCATCAAAATTTCTCCCCTCCATTGGTGCCTCGAAGCGTTCTACGGGTTGTTTTTGGAGGGAGGAAAACTAAAAGATATTTTGACAAATATTCTACCTTTATTTGCCATAACCCTTGCATTGCAGCTCATTGCACTCGCAGGACTTAAATCGAAAAACCTAATTTGACGGAGATGGAAACAGCAGAATTAAAAGAAAACCTTAAGAAGCAGATCATACAGTTTTTGAATCTATCTGTTACTCCAGCTGAGATCAAAGACGACGAACCTTTATTTGGGGAAGGGCTGGGGCTCGACTCGATCGATTCCATTGAGCTGATCGTACTACTCGGCCGCGAATACGGAATTACCATCCAGGATCCAAAAGAAGGGAGAAAAATATTGGTAGACATAAATACCATGGTGGCCTACATCGAACAACACCGAACCAAATAAAGCATTTCTTTTGAGCAGGATATTCGTGACCGGAATGGGAGTGATAAGTGCGTTGGGGAATTCCGTATCGGAAAACCGGGAGGCGCTAAAGGCCGGTAAATGTGGCATCACCCCAATGGAACTCATCGACTCCCGGTTTGCGGGCAAGCTACCCTGCGGAGAAATTAAGCTCTCCACTCCCGAATTAGCTCGGTCATTAAATGCAGCCCAACCGGGCCTTACCCGGACAGCCTTATTAGCCCTCCACGCTTTTAACCAGGCGGTTGCTTCAGCCGGTTTATCTCCGGAGACACTGTCCTATCCTTCCACAGTTTTTATTAACGGAACAACGGTCGGAGGCATGTGCCTGACAGACGAATTGTACCATGATGCCGAAGCCAAAGAAAACGGATCCGAGTATTTGGCCGCGTATGATTATGCTTCCATCGCTTTATACCTGCAACAGAAATTTTCATTAAGCGGGTTGGTAAACACCGTCAATACCGCCTGTTCCTCATCTGCAAATGCTATCATGCTTGGAGCAAGGCTGCTCCAGTCGGGCAGGGCGAAGCGGGCAATTGTTGGCGGAGTAGACTGCCTGGCTAAATTCACTATTAATGGTTTTAATGCACTTCACATACTCTCTTCTGATATTTGTCAGCCCTTTGATGAGGCCCGAAAAGGATTAAATCTGGGCGAAGGCGCTGCATTTCTTGTTTTAGAGAAGGAGGAAGATTCAATTGATAAAGAGAAACTTGCAGAGCTTACCGGTTTTTTTAATACAAATGACGCATACCATCCCTCCTCCTTATCAGAAAATGGCGAAGGCCCATTTTTGGCGATGCAGGAAGCACTTGCAAGTGCAAACCTGCGGCCTGCCGACATCGATTTTATCAATGCGCATGGTACAGCAACCGAGAACAATGATGCCGTAGAAAGTAAGGCAATGCTTCGCCTTTTCGACAGCCCTCCGAAGTTTGCCTCGACAAAATCAAACATCGGTCACACACTCGGGGCGGCCGGAGCAATCGAAGCAGTGTTCAGCATTTTGAACTTACAACACCAGGAGTTGTACCCCTCCCTGAACTGCGAAAATGGCATTGAGTCTACCGGGTTGATGCCTGTTGTCGAATACACTCAGCAACCGCTGCGTCACATCATGTCTAACTCTTTCGGTTTCGGGGGTAATTGTTCTTCACTGATCTTTTCCAAAGTGTAGCCTTATGTTATTCATCCACCAATATGCATGCATTTCTGCCCAGGACAGTTTCCCCGAAGTGAATTTGGATGCCGTTATCGCACCTGTTGACGGGAAACTGTTTGCCCGCGAACCTGCCTATGATGGAATTCCAAAAGGAACCTTGCGCCGGATGAGCAAACCGGTTCGGATGGCAATAGGCGCTGCCTCAGTCCTGCTCAAGACCTCGGGTAGACTGGATGGCATTATTGGTGCCACGGCTAATGCCGGGATGGACGACTGTTTCCGCTTCCTCCAACAGATCATTCAATACGAGGAAGGCTTGCTGACGCCGGGAAATTTTGTACAAAGCACGCCGAACGCCATGCCAGCCCAGGTGAGTATGATGACGCAAAATCATGGGTACAATATGACGCACGTTCATCTTGGGCTCGCATTTGAAAACGCCCTGATAGATGCCTCGATGCTGGTTGACGAACATCCAGGAAGTAAATACCTGCTTGGAACCGTTGATGACATCTCCGCTTATAACTATAATATCAATCGACTCGGAGGTTGGTACAAAGCACTAAACTCCCACGGTGATTTTTATAATGCCGGCACCACGGGGAGTATCCCGGGAGAAGGCGCTGCGATGTTCATCGTAAGTTCGGAGAAGTCTGGCTCCATCGCGGGCATCACCGCTGCCGAAACTTTACATACGGAAGATGCGGCATTGGTAGTCGATCGCCTGCAGACATTTCTTTCCCTACATCTGCCGAACGAAGTTCCAGACCTGTTGCTGTCTGGCGAAAACGGCGATCAACAATTACTTCCATTCTACGAAGGTTGCGAACAGCTCCTTCCCCCGGGCACCGGGGTTTTGCGTTACAAGCACCTGACAGGAGAATTTCCCACAGCGAATGCACTCGGCTTGTGGTTTGGATGTTATATTTTACAACACCAACGCTTCCCGGCACATATGGTAAAGGTGGAACCAGGCGTGGAAAAACTCCGCCATATCCTCATTTACAATAACTTCAAAGGACTACAGCACAGCTTTATATTGTTGTCAGGCAGTTAATTTATCCTTTCATTGATCTTTTTGGACACACTGTTGTAATTTCAGAAAGCAGTTGCTACCCATTTCGTAAAACCCTTGAAAAAAAAATACGCAATAAGAAATCTTATTACCGGCCTGTTGATGACAGCCATTTCCTTGTGGATCGCCACCACCGACCTCGTGTTTGGCGGCATCGCCACTGTTTTTTTCGGTTCCATCACCTTACTTATCCTTACCAGGCAATTCAAATCGGGCCACATGGGTAATGGTAATGCCGGCCGTAAGTCGAATGCAGACAATTTATTGGATGCGAACGAAGACGGCATCTTCAAATATGATGAAAAGGGCTTTAGTTTAATGATACAACGGAACCAACATTCCATTCCCTGGAAAGAAATCAGGACCATGGTGGCTTACAAAATGGACCGTTTTGCAAGTGACGATATCAGCATGGATGTTTTTTGTGAACGCGGCATCAATTTTTCGATATCGGAAGAAACAGCGGGATGGCTTAAATTCTTGGACAATTCAAAAAATGCCCTGCCCATTGACAAATTCTGGGAGATAGAAATGGCGACTCCAGGCCTGGAGATCAACCTCTCAGTGATTTATGATCGACAAAATCGTGCCTTCAAGGAAATTCAAAAGGAATATTACAACAATTAGCAGCGCTGGATCAAGCTGTATCGTAAGAAAAAAAAATTTGCTCAACCTGGAGAAGAAGATACCTAACCAGGCTGCATACCCGAAAATATCCCGGTTTTACGTTGGTTACAAACGGGCATTGATCTTCCCATTAGTCACAGTTTTGGGAACTTTTTTGATATTAAGTCCAAGCGTTCCTTTGAGTCGTTTGAAGATTCCTTCCCGCTTTTTAATGGAAATAAATTCTTTGTTGAAAGCTTTCTCACTATCAATTTCCGGGTCAACCATCACTTGTTCCATAAACTTCACAGTATCCGTTACCATTGGTAACATTGCGATATCGGGGCTGACCTTATTGCGGGTAAAACGGCGCAGGCTCCTTGTTTGAAAGCGGTCCGATGCCAGCGCGACTTTTGTAAATCCAAGGTCTTTCGCAAGTTGATAAGAATAATAAATGTTTTCGGTGCTGTGCTCCGCCCGCGTTTCGTAGTAGATATTTTTCTTCGGGATACCGATCGCCTCCGCATACAACGCCATGATCATTCCCTCATAGTAAGGAGAATAAACCGAGGAGCCGGAGTACATAATATTCTTAGCGATGCCATGATCGAATAAAAATTTAGACCAGTAAACTCTTCCCTTCATGGTCCTACTCCACTTACCATCTTCGAAAGGAACGCCTGGCACAACCAGGAGGTCATAATTTTCAGATTTTGCGGCGTCCAGTAATTTCCTGCTTGTTTTGCTGGAATAAAAGCAGGAGTTCAACAAAAGGAGAGCGCTACCAACCAGGATATATTTCGTGACGCTCGCATTTAAATTAAAAACCATATTGGGTATTTGGAAACGGAAAGAAGTTATTTCCCTTGGTTGTTAAAAAACTATGCCAATTGAAAACCGCTCTGCCACAAGTGATTTTGCAATGATCAATCCTTCGATTTCTGTAGCATCATTTTTTTCTGTGCGGGGGTCGGTGCCTGTATCCAGGAGTTGTCGTATTGTCGTAGCCCGGGGTGACGTAACAAAACATCAAGAGAGGCCTTGTTATCAAGATAGGCAGCCAGCGTTTTAAACAGTTCCTTGCGCTCCTGCTTCAGAATCAGCAACGCCGCATTGGTACCGGCCTTCACGGCTATTGGTACACCACCACCGAGTTCAGCCCAATGACCGCCAAGTAACAGGTTCTTCACCGGGGTTCGGTAATGAGCGATCTTATTCTGCATATTTTCCCGGCCCGGCTTCGCCCCCATCATGGTGCCGTTCTTATTGCCGGTATAACGGTGATGCGTAACCGGTGTCGCCACTTCATAAAATAAAATGTGGGAACGTAAACCCGGTGCCACCTTCTCCTCTACCCTGTGGATAATGAGCTCGGCTATTTCTGTTTTTAATTGCTGGTAGGCTTTATTGCGTACATAATTTCCCGCCTCATCTTTTTCCGTCATCCAGTTGTTATTGAAATCCATATAGGCCGGCATAAACAAAGTAAGCGTTCCCTGCCCCTCCGGCGCCAGCGATTGATCCCGAAGCGACGGAGCAAGAATGCTGATCTCGCTTTTGAGCGGGTCACCACTTTGGTGGTCATCAAATCCGGCATGTTCACTTGCTATGTGTACCAATTCTTGATTGAAACCCAGTTGCCCGGGTGTACAGTCCAACGCGATGGAAACAGTCACGGAGGAACTGTACATCTCGGCTTGCCGCAGCTTCTTCTTCATGGAAGCAGGGATGACGTCCGGTGGCAGCATTCTTTCGTATAGAGTCTCCACATCGTTGGCAGCGATCACATATTTACACGCAACCTGGTGACTGGCGCCCCGATGGTCAAACCGAACGCCTTTCACCGTTTTTTCTTGCAGGAGTATTTCCTTTACGGCACAACTACAGTTGACGGGGTTGCCATAAAATTCAATCACATGTTCCAGCCACTCGGGGATAACCTGTCCTCCTCCCTTGGGCGGACTTTGAAAGTCTCCATAATAAGCCCACCCGATAGGAACCAGGCAGGCAAGCAATTCAACTTCTGATGAAAATATGCGGTGAATGGCTTCGTCTTTGAAAAATTTGTTCAGCCCTTTTTTCAACCCTTTTTCACCACTGTATGTAATGAACGGAATAAACGGGATCACAAACTCCAACAAGCGTCGTTTGTTTTTGATTCGTTCAAGCAGTCCCATCGTTTCCTCTGAGCGAAAAATGGCGCTGTAATTTTTGAACGACTTTCCGAGTTTTTTTGCAGCTTTAAAAAACCGGTGTATTCCGGCCTTTTCATGCGGAAACTCCTGTACCAATTGGTCTCGCCACTCATCGGGATTATTTGTAAGCAGGTAATCAAATTTTTCGCCTTTGTACCGGCGAATGCGCTGTTGTGGAACCGCATGGGGGTGATCAGAACCAATGGCATCAAAAAGCCGGCTGACCAGTCCGTCTGGATTGCATTGATTGAGCCAATGAATAGCCGTATCAAAACGAAAATCTTTGCGCCGGAAGCCGGCGAGATACCCGCCCACATGCGGTTCCTTTTCCAGGATACATACCGAAAAACCAGCCTTACTCAATAACGCCCCTGCGGTAAGACCACCGACGCCAGCGCCGATGATCACGATATCGTAAGAAGGCTTGAGTACTAATTTTTCCATGTATAATTAACGGGCATTAAAACGGTCATCGTAAAAAGAGCAGCTCCTGCATCAATTCGCGTGCGTACAATGATTGCAGACGCAGGATTAAGTGAGTTTCCCAGCGGCGGTGGCCCTTGAAACCAAAAATGTGCCCCTCATTTTGAAATAAATGATTTCCTCATTAAAAAGTGTCGCCGATATTTTCACCCGGTCATTTTCCAGGTTGGAATAAATGAGTTCGATATATACGGTTGAAGTTTCCCGTGGATCGATAACTGTCAAAAATTTCACCAGGTCTGCTACTTCCAGCCTCGTAGCATTTCCCACCACCTGCACGAGGATCTCCTTCACCATTTGTATCATGCAAACTCCTGGCACAACGGGCTGCCCCGGAAAATGCCCTTGGAAAATTTCGTGGGTTTTATCGAAGTGAATTACGGCTGTAAGTTTCCCCGCAGAATCATTAACCGAAGCCAGTTCAAAAAAATTACCTCTTAACATTATTGAATGATTCTTTTTAAACCGATGGTGAATGTAAATTTTGTGTGCGAAACGCCAATGGTATCCGGCATACCATTTTGATAATGCCGCATGATCGCCTGCATAACAGGTTTCCTCGCGGAAGCCCGTTCCATCCTGATCAGCGTATCACCGCCAGTGTTAGTGATGTAATGATAGTAGCCACTGCTTTGTTTAAAGGAATAATAAATTAATCCCTCAGCACTACGGGTGACCAGTTTCGAGCTGTCAAGATTATTCATCAGCAACAATTCAAAATCCTTTCGCAGGGTTTTGATCACCGGCTTCTTATTCATTTGCTCAATGATCGAATACACTTTAAAAGTGCCATCAGCCAGGTAGGCGAAATCGAAAAATTTGAAACCGACCTCGTTGGAAAATACCAGTCTCGTACTCGAATCAGGCATTTTCTTGATCAACAAAATACCACTAAGGTGGTTGCCAATAACGTCGACCTGGGTGCTATATAATGCTACGGTAAAGTTGGGTTTAAATTTTTGCAGCGCGGACATATCTGCCTTGGTGGGCCGCAGATGACGATACGCAGACGAACAGCCGCACACCAGGGTCAGTAAACTACTTAATATTAAACAGCGCATCCTCGATGTTGGTGTTGAGCTCCTTATTAGAAAAACGAAGGGTGGTATTGTCACCGGACAACTCCAGCATTTCAATGGTGTTTACGGAATAATCATTTTTATCAACGGTTACATTGATGTATTTAAACATCGCCTTTAACCCCTTTACTACCGGTACCATTTCAACCAGGTATGCCGTTTTATTTTCAAAAACGCGTGTTTGGAAATCTTTGTTGGAGAGTATTGTTCCCTGCATGCAATCGATCATGACCTGGTTGATCTGCTGAAAGATCTTATTTGATTTTGCAGAAACTTTATTTTCCTTTTGGGCATCCTTCACGAAAATTTTATCGCGGTTAAGGATCATCAGGTATTGGAAAGGTTGCGTGTACTCCATGCGTACCATGCTCTCTTTCTTAAATAGGAATTTGCCTTTTGAGGTTATTTTTTCGGCCAGCATACTCAATTCCTTTACCTGCACGAAATTGCTTTTGATACTCCGGATCTTTTGTGAGGCTCCGGCAAAAGCGGACGAGAATTTTGCGAGGTCTGCTACCGGGGTAAAGCCGGTATACTGAGAGAACCCAAACTGGGCGGAGAGTATAAATATTACTATGAGGAAACTGCTACGCATAAGGCTTCAAATTTAGCATTTTATCCAGTCTTACGATTTCGTAGCCCGCCGCTTTCACTGCGCTGATGAATTGCGGTAAAATTTCGAGCATCACTTTACTGGTGTCATGAAACAAGTAAATGGCACCGGGCTTTAGTTGCGCCTGCATCTTCGATAATAATTTCCCAGGATCCTGCTTTACCGTATCCAATGATCTTACCGACCAGCCCACAGGCGTGTATCCTCCGCGTTTAATCGCCCTGGCCAGGTTTGGGTTTGTAACGCCATACGGCGGACGAAACAGCAGCGGCTTTACTTGGATGGCGGACATGGTGGCCTTGTCCATACGGGCCAGATCCTGCTGCATTTTTTCTGCCGAAAACAAGTCAAACCAAAAATGGTGTGAATGGCTATGGTTCCCCACAAGGTGTCCTTCTGAATGGATTCTTGTAAGAATTTGCTCGTTGCCGGGAATTCGATTTCCAATACAAAAAAAAGCAGCCTTTATATCCTGATCCTGTAAAATCCGCAACGTTTCAGGCGTGTACAACTCAGCAGGTCCATCGTCGAAACTCAAGGCAATCTTTTTATGCGTTGTATTCGCCGCACAGACCACGGGTAAAAAAAAGTTGGAATCAATAAAGTAGCAACCATAAAATACTACCAGCGAGTACGCTACTAACAGGATCGGGTAAACGAAGACCGGCACTCCTTTCTGTAAATGCACACCCACAGTAAACAGCAACAACAACAGGAAGAAAATATTGGTATTCCTGAAGTTTAACATGCCGATAATAATATTAAGGAATGATGGGTGTTGTGCGAATGGTTGTAGATGAGTATGTTCCGGAAGGTTAATGTTGTTTCAACACCGTTATTTAACACTCCGGGAATAACACCATTCTTAAGAATATTCGCCGCTACCCAGGTGGCAAAGGCCGTTGCGGTGGGATATTCCCCACAGAGGTGTTTGAAATTTACTATTAGGTTACCGGGGAAGAGACTCGTATGAACCTCGTCATAAACTTGATTCTCCGCCGAATTACCATTTCTCCCCGACACAACCAGGTCGATATTCGCGGCGGTTAAATTATTTGAACTAAGAAAATCGCGTATATGCGTTTCCGCTTCCTGGGAGGTTGTAGGCTTATAAAAAGTTCTAACGCCCCTGATCGCCGCGTAGTTTTCAGTCGAAGGTTCATTCGTCAAGAGAAAAAAAGCGGCTCCTTCACCGGCAATCGTTCCGTTGATCTTTTCCTCGTACAGGTTCACATTCGAACCGATATCCTTATGATACAATCCTATTCGTTCCAGGATCGAATGACTATAATTGGTAATCTCATCGACAGCTCCAACCAACACAGTATTGGCGTCATTTTCCGCCACCAACATCATGGCGTCCAGTAAGGCACTTTCAAAAGAAAATGCCCGGTGGACGAATACATTATTGTATCCATTACAACCCAACATCAACGCGATCTGCGCCCCAACGGTGTTATGAGTAGATTGAATAAAAGCCGTGGGTGCCAGCAACGCTTCCTGCTGCTCCACCATCCTCGACAAAAATATCCCGGTATCTTCGAGGCAACCGTAAGCGGTGCCGGTAACAATCGCGTCGGGTACCGCTACCCCACTCTCTTTCAATGCATCCACTGCTGCGGCCACACCCATCTTGATGATCCTGCTCATCCTCCTGATGAGTTTTGGATCGATGTAGGTTTTATAATCAGGCTCCACACAAGCAAGGCGTGTACCCATGTGCGTTACACCGTCTGCAAGGAAGCCGGGGTGGCCAACTGTTTTTTGTGGTGATACGTTTCCGGTGCCTTTTATATAAAGCGTCATTTTACGTTTTTGAAAAGATAAGGGATGAGCAATTACCGCCGAAACCAAAGGAATTCGAAAGCACGTGATTGACAGAAGCATTTTTTATAAGCATCGTTTCGGGCACAAAGGGCAGATCCTGCATAGGCGTTTGCAAGCGCAGGTTTGGAAAGATGGTGCGCTCACGAATTGCCAGCACCGAAAAAACTGCTTCCAATCCCCCGCTGGCTCCCAGGGTATGCCCGGTAAAAGATTTGGTTGAACTCATGTGTGGGTATAGCGGATCAAACAGCCGTTTGATGGCGGTGCCTTCGGCTATGTCATTGTTTTGCGTGCCCGTTCCGTGCAGGTTGATATAACTGATGTCCGCCGGCGTTAAATTAGCGCGCTGCAAAGCGCCTTCCATGGCAAGGAATGAACCGGTGCCATCGGGTGAAGAGGCGGTTTGATGGTAGGCATCATTGGCATTGCAATAACCGCTGAGCGTACATACGGGCGCCGACTCTAACATAGTTGCCACTAGTTCTGAGACTAGTACAACGTAACCTGCACCTTCTCCCAGGTTCAACCCACGCCTGTTTTCATCAAAGGGTTTACAAAACTCCTGGTCAAGGATCATCAGCGTGTTAAAACCATTTAGGGTGAATTTGGTCAGCGCATCGGTACCTCCGGCTATCACCACATCGAGGATGTTGTTGCGAATAAGGCGGGCACCAAAAAAAATGGAGTTAGCTGACGAAGAACAGGCAGTACTGATCGTAGAAATATAATCTTTCACACCCAGAAAATCTGCAGCCAGTTCTGTGACTGCGCCACATTCGTGGTGGATTACGTCTTTTAATCTTCCCCGGGAGGGATCCGCCAAAAAGCTTTCGAAGAAAAGTTCGGTACGATCCATTCCGCCAACGGTGTTGGCAGAAATAAACCCGGTGCGTAATTTATTTAATCCCGGGATAGCAGCGGAATCCAGCGCCTCTTTCGCCGCCAACATGCTTAACATAGCGGTTCGACTAACTGCTGCCTTTAGGCCGAGCTGTTGAGCCAATTGCGGGTTACTAAGTTTAACCTCGGCCACAGGAAGCTGCCCGCTATGAACAGAATTCAATAAAGACATGGCGCCCATACCAGCCTCTGACCGCTCGAAAGCAGCAACATGTTCAGCGACATTGTTGCCAATTGCCGACACAGCTCCAATACCTGCGATAAAGACCGGGGCGCTCATAGCCTATGCGGTTTGTGCCTGGTGAGCGGTGATGTACTCGGCGATGGTGCGTACAGAACGAAAAACTTTGGGACCATCTTCGGCGTTGGAAAGTTTTATTTTATACTGCTGTTGCAGTAAAACGATCAACTCCAGGGCATCGATGGAATCAAGACCGAGGCCTTCAACAAACAGCGGCTGATCATCACCGATATCTTCCGGCTTCACGTCCTGCAGGTTTAACTGGGCAATGATCTGGACTTTCAAATCCTGTATTAATTTTTCCATTATCTAGAGATATATGTTGTTTAGATTATCAATTGTAAAAAGAGTAAAGCTTTGGGATTCGCCAATAATTTTTTGTTTTTCTACCAGGAATAACACTGCCTTGTAGTCTTCTTTGAATACCTCGATCCAGCCACAAATGCAAGCCTGCAAAATATCATCGTTCAGCAGGTTGCTTACGTATTGCTGCAGCAAGCCTGCATCAAATTTTTCCGTAATGAAGAAAGCATTCTCGCCTTTGAAGTTATGCCTGATGCTGATTTCTCCGATGACGATATTCGGCAGCGTGTATACAAATAATGCCGGGCTGGCCATCTCCTTTACCGATTCAAGATATTTGAGATCCGCGTCCAAACTCGAGTTGGCATTGCTCAGCACCACGCCCATATCTTCCGCCTGGTATTTCGTTTTGTTAAACCCTTTCAAGAGGTATTCTGTGCCCAGCCATCCCAGCTTACTGAGGTTGTCCATCTTGTAAAACTTGGGATATTTCTCTCCAAGTTGTTGATAGGCGGCAGCTAAAAAAGCAAGTAGCGTTGGTTCAGCGGATTCATAAACGACGGAGCCACCTTTCACGATTTTTTGTTGCTGAATCACGCAACTTGACGTTATATATAGTTGATCCTCCAAGACTAAGCAGGGGATTTTTCAGCTAGTGAATCACGCAACTGTATCAGGTGCGCCAGTTTGTGTAAAGCTGTGGCGTGATCCTTCACATACGGATTCGTTGTGTCCCATACATAACCTGCCAACACGGAGCAGATCATACTTTTTATATCGGGCTTTTGGTTGTCTGCAAAAAAGATGGTATCCAGGGTTCCTTCATACCAGGCCATTACATACGAACGGAAGGTGTTAACTCCCTGCATCATTGGTTGAGTGTATTCCGTATCCCAGTCAACGGTTTCGCCATTCAATTTCCGCACAACCAGCTTTGCAGCCATCTGGCTGGAAACGGTAGCGAGGGTTACACCTGAAGAGAATACGGGATCAAGAAATTCCGTCACATTGCCTGTAAGAACAAATCCATTTCCATAAAATTTTTCCGTGGTGCTCGACCAGGATTCCAGTACCCGTGGATCGAAGACAAATTCAACGTCGCGGAAACGTTCCGCGAGGTAAGGCTCCGAAGCGATCAACGCACGAAGTTGTTCTTCATTGGTTCCTTTGTTCGCATCAAAAAACTGGTGGTCACCCACAAAACCAAGTGACGTAACACCACTGGAGAAAGGGATCACCCAAACCCATATGCCATATTTATGTACAATAATGGTGATGCGGTTTGGCTCGTCATCCATGGAACGCTTCGTATCAACCGTATGTGCAAAAAGCGCTTTACGTGGCACAAGCGAAGAAGGTTTGTCGAGGTTGAACAAGCGGGGAATGACACGGCCGTATCCACTGCCGTCTACGATAAAGCGGGCCGCGACCTGACTTTTATTTCCATCAATATCCTCGATCGTTGTCAGAGAATCAGAGCCGTTAAACTCGATCGCGGTAACGCTGGTTTCATAGCTAACGGGAACGCCCATCTGCTCAACGGTATCCGCAAGGGTTTTATCAAACTCACTTCTTGGCACTTGCCAGGTCCAGTTCCATCCTGGCGTAAACTGGTCAGCAAAAAGGTAATCGCAGGTTTTGCCATTTTTGACAAACTTAGCTCCAAACTTTTCCTGGAACCCTTTAGCCTTTACGGCTTCTAAAAAGCCCGCTTCTTCCAAAGCTTCCATACACCTGGGCAAAAGACTTTCACCAATGACGAACCGCGGAAATTTTTGTTTTTCCACGATCTTAACTTTAAAGCCTGCCTTATTAATTATGGAGGCAGCGACAGTGCCTGCGGGGCCTGCACCGATGACGAGGACGTCAACTTTCTCTGTTATCATTTTAATATTATTGTAGGTGTTTTAAGCGTTTACGCATGTATGTGAGCAGCGTTCCGGCCCGGTAATTATTACTTACGTTTCTTACATTTCAACAGTGTCTGGCTCAAGCCAATATTATCTTCCTGCTCTGCGATGTCAAATCCTGCCCGGTCAATACAACGGAAAAAAGTTTCAGCACTGTACATCTGGCTCGTTCCGTTTGCCAGGGCCGTGAAATAAAGTGAAGTTTGATGCAGGCAGAATGCAGCTACTTCAAATCGTTGTTTATCCCAGAACGGTTCGAGTATCAACACCACTCCCTCATCATCAAGGGCCTCGTAACATCTTCTCAGAATTGACACGATCTCATCTTCAGAAAAGCAATCCAAAAACTGGCTCATCCAAATGGCATCAAATCCTTTCGGAAATTTGACGGATTCATCCAGAATATTTACCGGCAAAAATGAAATCTGTTCTTCCAACCCCATTTCCCGGATACGTTCTTCCGCAACATTTAATTGCCCAGGAAGATCCATGATCGTGATCGAGACATGCGGTGCATACTTTGACGAAGCAACTGCCCACTTACCTGTGTTACCGCCAATATCGAGCAATTTTGAAATACCATTGCCATACACTTTTGGAAGCACCAGCGGAAAGGCATCGTCAGAAAAAAAGTGATCAAAACTGAACCAGCTTTTCTGCACATGTTCGGGTAGCTGAGACAAGCCTTCATAAATGGTTTTCCATTCACCGAAAACCTTTAATCCTTCCGGCTTTCCATTCTCGATACTTTTATCCAGATCGTACAAGCCCTTATAACATACATCATGCACAAAATCCATATTGGTGATCGTGAGCGGATCATGCAGGATGAAGTAACCCGTTTTAGCGATGGTATATTTTTGATCATTCACAACTACCAGGCACATGCTCAGTGCCGATTCGATCAATACGCGAACACCGTAAAGTGGAAGCCTGACTTTTAATGCCAGGTCTTGCAGCCCGATACCCGCAGCGCCTTCACCTTCGATCGCGGATAAAATACCTGAATTTCTTAAGACCCTTGCCGCCTGGAAGATCACGGGTCCAAATGCGATCCATTGTGCTGCTTCTTTTGCCTGGAAAGCTGTTCGTTTATCCTTTGAAAAAAAATTCATGAAACCTATTCTTATGCTTTATTAGTTGATTGATTGTTTACTTAAAATGATCGCCGCATTGCACCCGCCAAAACCAGAAGCCATCTTCAAACAATGCTTCACGCTTACCTGCCGCACAGCGCTGCTGATGTTTAATGGCATGGACACACCACTCGTTTCAAATCCCTTGCTTCCCATTACAAGATCGTGCTGCAGGGATTGCGCGGAAATGATGGATTCGATGATGCCGGCCGCACCAAGTGTGTGACCGTAAAATCCTTTTAAACTATTGAGCGGCACCTCCTGCAAACCGGCAAGGTTAACTGCCAGGGCTTCCATTTCATCATTGTATAAGGTCGCCGTGCCATGGGCCGAAATTAAACCGATTTCGTGAGCAGCAACGCCGGCATCTTTCATCGCGTGGTTGATCGCCTGGCAAAGTTCCTGTCCTGTTCTTGATGGCCCCGAAATGTGATTTGCATCATTGCTCGTTGAACCGCCGCTGAGTTGGATGCCTGAACTAAGGTTGAGGTCAGAAGACAAGATCATTGTTCCGGCACCTTCACCAAGATTGATACCCAGCCGGCTTTTATCGAAGGGCTTGCAAGCCGCAGGGCTGATCGCCTGGAAGGATTGAAACCCGGAGAAAATAAATTTAGATATCGTATCTGCTCCTGATACAACTGCATGGTCAAACTGGCCCGAGTTGATGAGGCGTTTTGCCAATAATAACGCGAGCGAGCCGGAGATACAAGCGTTGGATAACACAATGGGTTGATGCGCACACTGAAAATTATCGCGTAAAATGCTGGCCGAAGTATGCAAGGCAACCCGCTGGTTAAGTTCCTCCGTTACTTCGTTCGTTTCGAGCAAACCAATATTTCCCTTCGTAGTGGAAATGATGAGGATTGTTCGCTTGTCGGAAAGCTGGATTGGTGACTGGCTCAGTGCTTCTTCGATCGAGCGGATCAATAATTTTTCAAACCGAGTATACTTATCCGTTAGTGTGCCTCCTCCTCTTTCTTCATTCAACAGCGATGCAAAAAATGGCTGATCGCTCATCGAGAATTCTGTATGTTCTTTAACACCCGACAGGTTCTGTGTAAGCATGGAAAAATTTGCCGCTGTGGTAGCACCCAGCGGTGAAATGATATTATCAGCAACAATAAAAACTTCTTTTTTCCTCATGCGGCTTATAGCAACTCGTGCTGAGTTTTCCACGCCTCGAAAAACGGCGGATTGTTTAATTGCAATATTGAATGTTCTTTATCCAGGAAAACCTGCACAGACGACCCGGTTGCCACCAACTCCATCGTTGCCGCATTGTACAACCTGTATTTAAATTTTATTTTTGCAGCTTCGCAAGGCAGGAAAATTGACTCGACTATAACGCGATCGCCAAAACGCAAAGATTTTTTGAAGTCACATTGTACATTCACTACCGGGGTTACAAAACCAAGTTTGAACACGTCAAGATAACCTAGGCCATGGTTTTTTCCGAATGCTTCACGCCCATCTTCGAAGTACCGGATGTAATGTCCATGCCAAACAATTCCCAAGGGGTCTGCCTCATTGAACCTAACCAATACTTCCGTTCTGTTGACCAATTCCTTTTGCATGCGATTCAATTATTGTCAGCTCAATTGAGCACAAAACCTATTCTCTTTTTTAGCGGATCTTGTCTAAAATTTGTTGCTTCGTTCAATCCTCGTTAAACTGTAGTACTCACGCTATTCAGCGTTTTAGCCGCCATATTTTGACTTCCATTCACTGTATTTGCGTTTTTCAACCTGCTCGATGACATCCCGGATGGGATTTGCCCAATAGTTCCGAAAGCCAAATCCAATCGATGTTTTACCGATCATTCGCTCGGTCATCAATAATTTTTTAGCGCCCATGTCAACCAGCGTTACCCACATGGATGCGCCCTTCTGGGCCTTGCTCATTGCTTCTACCACAATCAATAATCCAACGCCTTTTTTTCCACCGAAATCCCAACCACTAACTAATTTCTTTATGTCAGCTTCCTGCAGGCGACTAAAATCAGCCGTGTTGCTTGTCTTGATCTCTTCCGTATTTATTTTGGCATTTCTTTTTTCAACTATGCCAAGGTCATGCTCCATGGCGCTTTTATGAAAGGCAGCCGGAAGGTCGTATTTTTTTGGTTCGTTGATGATCAGGTAATTGATGGCAGGGAAATGGCGATCCCGCATATCCATGGTCGGCTCGGGTGCATCGATGGCACGGGCCAGGGTGAAATCAACGCCAAGATAAAAGATCGGGGTCTCGGAAGAACTGAATACTTCTTTGAGACTTTGAGCAGATACAGAAAGGCTCGCTGAAAACAGGATGAAGCAGGCAAACAGCCAGGCAAGTTTTGTTAAACGCATACGATTATGTTGATTGACCAATAAAAATTTTCATTTCACATTGTGCCATTAATACCTTGTTGCACCAAACCTTTCCCCGCACAACAGTAACTTCAAATATTTGATTTTCGACCCTTACTTCCGTCTCTAATTCATCCTCCACTTTTGGGAGATGATATACTTCCAGGTTTTTTAAGGCTCCTATATAACCAACCTGTACGGGTTGATTGGTAACGGTTGCCATGTACCCTGCCCTGGCCGCAGCAGTCTGCGCAATATTTTCTATCAATCCGGCTTCGCTGAACACCCCTTCTTCAACCAGTATGTTGCCTGGCAGGATGTGAAAAGAAGTTCGTGTAACCTGTTCATCATAATGCTGCAGAGCGCCGATCATTACAAATGGTGGGCGTTGCGGAATCAGCGAAAGTATATCCATTGGTAACCCAATCATGATTGCTGCCAAAAGTTAAAATAATTAAACCATTGTTCCGGATAGCGTTTAACCTTGTGTTCCATCTCTGCAGAAAAATCGTTTAGCATTTCCTGCATCACTGCTCCCTTTTCAAGGTGCTCATACGACCGCGGCTTACTGGCAAAAAGGTGGTAGTGCAAATTGCCTTCTTTTACAGCAAAAACAAAAGAAACCGGCACTTTAAATTTCGCCGCTAATAAAAAAGGTCCCATCGGGAACCGGGCTTCGTCCCCACAAAAAGTACTGGTCATCGTTTTGTTGCCTTCAATAAAACGATCCGCGTGCATGCACACAAGTTCGTTGTTTTTGAAAGCATCGTTGATCGCATAAATATGTGAAAGGTCGTTCCGGATCACAATCAGGTTGACTGCTCTTTGCCCGGTAATACTATCGAGATATTCTTTGATCTGCTGGTACTCTCCATCAAATATCACAATGTGAATCCTTGTATCGAGCCGTTTCAATAAATGCCCCGCGATATCCCAGTTACCAATATGCGCACTCAAGAGCATACCGCCTCGCTGCATACCAGCGATGGAGCGCAAATTATCTTCTCCGTCGAAATGAAAGGTGAATTTATTTTTAATGCCCGCCATGACCACCACCTTATCGATGATGCTTTGACCAAGCTGGTAGTAGTTCCTGTAGATTTTCCCCACGGTTTGCAGGAAGTTTAAACCAAGCCTGCGGCGATAAAAATCATACAACACACGGGAAGCCTTGTATGAAAAAAAGAAAAAATAAAGGACGACAATACGAAGGACGAGGTAGGCAGGCAGTACGCCGAAGTTTTGCAGGATCCAAACGAAGATGCGGTATCCCAATTTATTACCGCGGGACTTCCCTTGCCATGACGACATTAAACGAGCTCCTTTACATTTACGCGGGAAATAACATAATTGCAAAAATCCTGGTAAGTAATGATGCCGATAAAATCTTCTGGTTTCACTTTAAACTTGAAGTTGCTTTCAATAACAACTACCAGGTCAATATAATCGAGGCTGTCTAAACCGAGGGTGGATTTTAGGTTGGCATCTGGTGTGATCTTTTCCTCATCAACTTCAAATTCATCTATCATGAATTCTTTGATGGTTGCTATTATTTGTTCGTTGTTCATAAGCGGGTATTTACACTGGTTTTTTAATAACAAGAGAAGAGTTAGTTCCTCCAAACCCAAATGAGTTGGACAAAAATACAATTATATCTTTTTCAATTGTTGATTTGACGATGTTCAGTTTTGCCGAGTCTTCATCGGGATTTTCGAAATTAATATTGGGGGCGATAAACCCATTTTCCATCATGAGCATCGAGTAAATTACCTCGCTTGCTCCCGCCATCCAGCACTCGTGACCGGTCATTGATTTGGTACTGCTTACATATGGAGCGCTGTTGCCAAAAACCTGGTGAATTGCTTTCGCTTCACTTGCGTCCCCAGCAGGTGTTGAAGTTGCATGCGCATTGATGTAATCGATGTCTTTCGCCTGCATTCCCGCATCTTTCAACGCCATCTGCAGCGACCTGACCGGTCCATCAACAGTGGGATTTGAAATATGACTTCCATTGGATGAAAATCCGTAACCTACTATCTCGCCGAGGATCGGCGCACCTCTTTTAACAGCTGAATCCAGGCTTTCCAAAATTACTGTGGCTGCTCCACCACTGGGGACCAGCCCATCGCGGTCCCGGTCGAACGGGCGGGAGGCCTTGGTTGGCGTCGGTTCCTGCACTGAAAACGCCGAAAGCGCATCAAAAGACCCCATCGCAAATTTGTTGATCTCCTGGGCACCTCCGCACATGATACAATCCTGCAAACCGGTTTTGATAAAATGATAACCCAGCCCTATAGAGTGCGAACCGCTTGCGCACGCTGCACTGATCGTAAAGTTTATGCCCCGTAGTTTGAAGATCGTCGCAAGGTTCATGGTCACCGTCGAATTCATGGTTTGAAAAACCGAACCTGAACCTACCAGGGTGGTATCTTTCTTCTCGCGTATAATGTCATTGGTTTCGATCACTGATTTCGCTGAACTGTCATTTCCATACAGGATGCCCATTTCATGATGATCAATGTAATCCTGGTCCATCCGGGCATTTTTCAGGGCTTCGATCGCTGACATGTAGGCGTACTCACCCTCTTCAGGCAGCATAACCCGGGCACGCCGATCGAGGAGGCCCTTCAGATCTGGCCGGTCCACGTAGCCGGTTAAGCCAGAGCGATAACCAAATTCCTTGCGGTCTTGGTCCAGTATGATTCCTGATTTACCTGCATACAAGGAATCTCTTACCTCTGCAAGGTTTTTCCCTATGCAGGAGTAAATTCCCATTCCAGTGATCACAACTCTATTCATAACCAATATAGAACAGGTTTATAATGATGCTTAGCTAAAATTATTGTCTGCATGAGGTAATTATTCCGGAAAACGCATGAATTGATAAAACTGCAGATGAATTGATTTCAAGATAATTATTTTATGAGAAATGCCTGCCGGGGTAAAAAACGAAAAAAGAGATATCGAATACCTAGGAATAAAGTCCACCATTTACGGAGATCACCTCGGCGGTAATGTATCCTGCGCCTTTGGAAGCCAGGAACCCAACCGTATGAGCAACTTCCTCCGGCGTTCCAAAACGTTTCACGGGGATCATTCCTTTTAATTCGTTCTCATCCAGGCCTTCGGTCATGTCGGTTTTGATAAACCCAGGCGCTACACAGTTCACGGTCACATTTCTTTTCGCCACTTCCTGGGCCAGCGCCTTGGAAGCACCGATCACCCCAGCCTTCGCGGCAGAGTAATTGGCCTGTCCCGGTAACCCCTTTAAGCCCGAAAGAGAAACGACATTTATGATTCTGCCATACCGTTTTAATAACATAGCATTCAACACCGTCCTGGTTACGTAGAAAAAGCCATCGAGGCTTGTTTTTAGTACACTCTCCCATTGTTCGTCTTTCATCCACATCATCAGGCCATCGTCTTTGATGCCGGCGTTATTCACCAACACTTCAATGTGATTTTCGGTGTTCTTTTCCAACCAACTTCCCAGCACCTGCTGGATATCTTCTTTATTGGCAACGTCGAACTGTAAAAGTTCACCCGATGCGCCGAGCTCGGTGATCCCGGACAAGGTATGGTTGGCTTCGACCTCGTTACTCCTGTAGTTGACAAGGATGTGGTAGCCAGCCCTCGCAAGTTCATAACAAATTGCCCGGCCAATTCCCCTGGAGCCGCCGGTAACGAGTGCACATTTCATGAATGGAATTCCTGTTGATGTAAATTAAAAAATTCCTGTTAATTGACCAGCGGACTTCCATTGGAAGCTGCCAGGCCGGCAGTTTTGAAACTGATAACAGGATCAGATTTTTCGAAGTAAGATTTCATTGTCTCCAGGTCTTTATACTTGGGCTGATCTTCAACAAACTTTGGAAAAATGTTGCGAAGCACAGAATATACCGCACTCGTGGTTGGTGAAAGCCTGGGTACACATTCAAGGTAATCGATTGCCTGCAGCACGGTCATCATCTGGATGGCCAATACTTCGAAGGAATTATCGATCACCCGCTTGGTCATCAACGCCGCGTTACAGCCCATGCTTACAATATCCTGGTTGTCATTATTGTTTGGAATGCTATGAACGTACATGGGAAATGACAGGGTTTGATTCTCTGCCACCGTCGAAGTCGCTGTAAACTGCATTCCCTGCATACCAAAATTGAAACCGAGTACACCGAGGTTTACAAAGGGAGGAAATTTTTGGTTGAGCTTTTCATTAAGCAGGTAATTGAGCTGCCGCTCAGAAAGCATTGAAAGTTTTGTAATAGCAATTTTTAGCTTGTCCATTTCCAGCGAAACATAGTCACCATGGAAGTTACCGCCGTGAAATATGTTCTTATTCTTATGGTCAATA
>JAURWD010000004.1 GCA_030655145.1 Ferruginibacter sp. | reverse complement strand
CTAAATAGATGAACCGCTAACATTGGGTTTAGCAATATTAGCGTTGGCAGTGACGCAGACATGACTAACAATAAATCGACGACATTGGCCAATGCGAAACGTTCTACCCGTCTATTTTTACGGCATCAAATAGATAATAATTCCACCTTAAATACACCAACATGAACCAGGAATTACCCATACGAATTATTTTAGAAAGTCCCCCCGCAGGGGTAGACTTTGGAATTCAAAAAGGTAGTGGAAATCAATATGAAACGATCTTAAAGCAAAGATCAACTGAGCTTAACATGATCTTTGAATTTACAATTACAGTAAAGGAAGGCAAGACCTCGTTGTATAATTTTACAGGGCCGCATGTTCATGGACCAGTTAGCGAACGCTTCATCTATGTTGACATTGGAACCGCGGCAGGGCAGGTCAATTCAGAATGGACCCGACGATTGAAAATTCCTTTAAGAGATATTTCTCCCGAGACGGTTAAGCAAATACTTGATGATCCGTCGTTCCTCCTGGAAACCAAGGTTCCTGGAAAAGGTAAAGACGGAGGTCCCAATTGCGCTACGGTAAAACCGTTTCCTGGCTGGCACTCAATACGACGTTGATCAGAAAACTGGAGACAACAGGAACAAACAAAAAACGCGGCAATGCATCATTACTCAGTCTTTAGTTTGCACCTGGCCTCAATCTTGAGCAAGGGCTTCCCGAATCATCTTTAGTTGCGATCACTCGTTCCAAGTTTGATCCTTTAATAACTGCCTTTGCACTCTCATTGAAATTCCCGTTCTTTATTTAGCATTGTCGCCGGGCGGGCACACCACTGATTCCCAACTGATGTTATGCGCCCGAGTTTGCAACAAGCATAAAAAGCCAACTTTCAAAAAGCCATGAATTTTGATCCGGAAAATCCAGTTATTCTGCTTTGCGCAGAAGGGATGAATCTTGAAGGTCAAGGAGACCCCGAAACTGCTGCAAACTTATTTTTAAAAGCCTGGACCGAATCAACAAGTGATTTTGAAAAATTTACATCAGCACATTATGTTGCGCGACATCAAAAAACTATACCTGGAAAATTAAAATGGGATCAAACAGCACTTGACTTTGCATTGAAAATAAACGACGAAACCATGAAAGTTTACTATCCCTCATTATACCTGAATATTGCAAAATGTTATGAAGATCTCGCGGATTTTGATTCCGCAAAAGAGTTCTACCAGGCTGCACGCTCTTATTTAAATTTTCTTCCGGATGACGGCTATGGCAAAATGATTAAATCAGGCGTGGAACAAGGAATTGAACGGGTTTTCAAGTGTTAGATCAATTGGTTCCCGCTACAAGCATTGCTAATAATGTTGCAGAACAGTTGAACCTGAGCATCAGCAACATTGAAAGTTTTTGGAGCTGGCCTCATTCCAATCGCATTTCTTTAGTTTCGTCAGTCGATTCAATTGAATGCATAGTCGTTACGAAGTTTTCAAATTCCCCCACCCCGGCTATGCCACACCTTAGCATTCACGGATATTTGCTTCCGTTCCACTTTGTAAGAAACACTTAAAAAAAATGATAAAGTCTTGGCTTCTTTTACTTCTTTTTTTTATCGAATGCTCCGCCATTGCGCAAAAGAAAACAACTTTTTATAACCATACCCTATTGGATGTGCAGCGCCTGGAAAGTAGCGTAGATTTTTACACCAAGGTCTTCCAGGCTGATACGATTCCATACCCCTTTCCCCCGAGCCCTCAATACATTGTACAATGGCTGAGAGTTGGTGAAGGTATTGAACTCCATTTATCACAATGGCTCAACGACACCGCCAAAGTCAACAGTGACCTACCTGCAGGACCAGGACATGTAGGTTTTGTACACTTAGGGTTTATAGTAATTTCTATGGATGCTTTTCTGAAAAGGCTTATGGAAGTAAGTCGCGATTATAAATCAGGCAAATACAAGCCGCCAATTGTTGAGAGAATGCCCTACGGTGCGAAAACTGTTGAGATAAAAGACCCCGATGGAAACGAAATACACGTTATTGAAGCAGCACCTGCAAACAATAGCACGAACCGCTGGTAATGGATTTGAAAGTTGCCATCGGGACATTGGAACTTGATCAGCAGCAACATTACAGATCGGTCTTTTGGCTCGATTTTAAAACTTCGGCATCTTTTCATCCGTTGACTTTAGTCTCCGGGTTCACTGTTAATCAAGGATTTTTGCATGCATCATATTATTGAATCACTACCGTAGTGCGAGCAGGCGGTCGGAACTCCAAAGCCGCTACTGGAGCTAATACTTTACGTTAGCAGTACTGCAATAAAAACACACCGATATTGTACAATATTTTAAATGGCGACGCCCTTGCTTATAGTTTCGCAGACGCGAAAATTGACGGGGATATTATTGTGATTAGGGAAGCTCTTGTTGACGGAGATGTATCAGGCAACCATCTTCATGAGTTTTGGCAATCAAGAGCCAACTACCTGAAAGTTACAGGAACCGAATACAATGATTCTGTAGTGAAAGAGTTTGAAAAAATAATCAATGCGCCTGATAGATCAACGTTTAATCTCTGGTTTGAGTATGACCTATTTTGCCAGGTAAATATGTGGTTTGTTATTTCACTTATCAATAGTTTGCTGATGGAGAAAGAGGTCTTTGCTGTTTACACTTCTTACCTGGACAAAATCAGTAAACAATTTTGGAATGGCTTCGGACCAGCAAATTCAGATGAACTTCAGGCCTGCTATGCAAACAGAATTCCTTTAAGCAAAGGCGACATGAATTTCGGGCAAGAATTGTGGGAAGCATACAAAAACGGGAACCTTGAGCAGTTGACAAAACTCTCAAAGCATTCATCTTTAGCTTTCCCTTATTTGCAAGAAGTGGTAGCCGCACATGTTGACCGTTTTCCAAATGATGGCACAAAAGGGAGGCCTGAAAAAGTTATTGAAGACATCACGAAAAATATTTCTACTAATTTCCATGAAGTGCTCAAAGAGTTCTGGAGCCGCGAAAGTATTTATGGTTTTGGTGACACTCAAATAAAAAGCCTGTATGACCAAATACTTCACTCTCGCTAAGCTTGCATTTTAAAACTTACGTCGGGATATTGAAACTTTCTGCATCCACACAGTGAAAGTAGTGGCTAGCGGCTGGACGATTTCGATTAAATTTAGTCGTTATTTTCAACGTTCGGTTTGCTATCAAGTATCAATACAGGCAGGACCACCAACGACTCCCCGACCTCAGAAAGACAAAACGTTGTTTGCGATTTTAACGAATACACTGACATTAAAACTCTGTCAAAATTTTATAATGTATGACGACTGACAATTTACAAAAGCAAGTAGCCTTCATAAAAGAGATTGACAAATTAAAATACATTCAACGCAAGACTAAATTATTCAACAGTGACAGGCACGAAAACGATGCTGAACATAGCTGGCATTTAGCAATGATGACAATTGTATTGGCTGAACATTCGGACAAGCCAATAAACGTTCTTAAAGTTTTAAAAATGGTTTTGATCCACGACATTGTTGAAATTGATGCGGGCGACACATTCATTTATGATGCAACAAAGAGCCACACAAACACAGCTGAAGAACTAATTGCAGCGAAACGAATTTTCGGACTTTTGCCGACAGAACAAGCCGCAGAATTTATTACAATCTGGAACGAATTCGAAGATGGCACGACTGATGAAGCAAAGTTTGCAAGATCAATGGATAGGTTTGAACCGTTGTTACAAAACACTTCAAATGATGGTGGAACCTGGGTAGAATTTAATGTGCCGTATCAAACGGTTTATGACAAGAAAAAAGCAATTCAAAATGGTTCAACGTCAATCTGGAACTATGCAGAGAATTTGCTTAACGAAAGCGTGGATAGAGGCATTCTCAAAAAGCAACCTGACTAACTACTGTATAAAAGTAAACTAACACTGAATTTCCAAAGCTGGGCCTGAACCTGAAATTTTTCAGCAGTAACATGGCAATGTCAGAAAAACGCTGGACCGTTGGAATTGTTATCATGGTCATGTCAACTTTACGTCTTCGATAGCAACAAAGGGATAATGCAAGCATCATTGATTAAATTTCAATTGAAGTCCTATTCCCCTAAATTTCGAATGCATATCTACGCGGTTTTATCTCTTCGTTCAATCAATTTCACAACTCCATAACCGACAGCCCCAACAATAGACAAGACCATCAGGGGCGCCATTACTTTACAAAAAGGGCTCATTGGTTCATTAGCAGATAACAATGTTTGTGCGTTAGCGCAGAAACCTGCCAGGGTCAGCGCAAGAAAAAATAAAATTTTCATGATCTTTTGTTTTATTAGTTTTTACAGCATCAATACGATGCCTGGACAAGATTACACAATAATTTTAGGTGGAATAACTGCAAATCAACGAACAACAGGTTTGGGTAAATAGACGACGATAAAGAAGGAATAAGAGAAGCTGAAGATTTAGTGAAGTTGTGAAAGCCTTGACAGAGCTACAGCCGGCCGGGTATCTGCGAAAGTCAGGCGATGGGAATCCTAAGTTCAACATAGCTGAAAGATCACTCACAAATGGTGTACAGGCAGAAGTACAGGCGATAATAGATTCCAGTTATCACCCTTCGTAGATCCACCACCACCACCTGATTCGAAAAAGCCATAGTATTTCTCATTGCGGTACTCAAAAACCACTGGCACTGTATCCATTCCGCAATATTAAGTTGTGCCCAGCAGAAAAAATAAGACTACTTATCGAACCAAAACAACTGAACCAGCCTTAACCTGTACCGCTTCCCCTGCAAATTGATAACGGCAAGTCCATGTAAATGCTCCCGAATTTTGTAATACTCCTTTTACTTTGCCATCCCATCCCCGCGATGGATTGTTTGAGCTAAAAACTATTTGACCATACCGGTTATGAACTGACCATTCAAATGTTGTTACACTTCCAAAAACAAATGGCTTAAACAAATCATTCTTTCCATCGAGGTTTGGTGAAAACGCAGTGGGTACAAATACCCCTTTCATACAGTCCTTTCGCACTACCATGATAGAATCTTTTCCACTACACCGATTTCCATTTGTTGCTTGCAGCCAGTATAAACCGGGCTGAGTAATCGTTATGGCGTTACCTTTTTGACCGTTGCTCCAGAGATAATCTGAGTAAGTATGAGTGGGTTTTAATACTATTTCGCTAAAAGAA
>JAURWD010000002.1 GCA_030655145.1 Ferruginibacter sp. | reverse complement strand
GATCATAAAATATTGTCTCGCAGTAACCGTAGCCATCTCGGCCATGTCCTGCAAAAAATCCCTGGAACTGGATGTTGAAAATCCGAACAGGGTTGATGAATCTAATTTTTGGAAAACTGCTAAGGATGCCACGGAAGGTATCAACGCTGTGTACGGGAACTTTTATCGAAACGGCGCTCCTTATTCGCGCTGGCTTCCTTATTATATGGATGTAAGGTCTGATGATGGCTATTCTACCAGTCCCTGGAACGAACTGCGCAGCATCAGCGGGTTGAATATCACCCAATACAGTTTTGAAGTAAATTATGATACCTGGGCGCATCATTGGCGCGGGGTTTACCGGGCAAACCAGGTGCTGGCAAATGTGCCCGCCATTACTATGGATGAACAATTGAAGACCCGCATTTTAGGGGAAGCGAAATTCCTGCGGGCCGTCCATTATTACAACCTCGTTACCATTTGGGGAAATTTGCCGTTGATCTTAGAACCCTCTCAGCCTGCAGATAAGCCATCCCAGGTTCCACAGGAACAGGTATGGGCGCAAATTGAAAAAGACCTGGCAGAAGCTGCCGAAGCGCTTCCGCAAGCATACAGTGGTGAAGAAATTGGTCGTGCTACAAAAGGTGCCGCATACGGTTACCTCGGAAGAGCCCACATGCAACAAAAAGAATGGGATGCAGCTGCAACAGCATTGGGTTGGTTTTTTACCGGCGCCGGTGCGGCACAATATGATCTGGTGGCAAACTACAGTGACAACTTTTTGCATACGACTGAGAACAACAAGGAGTCTGTGTTTGAAGTGCAATTTAAAATGCGCCCTGAAAATGGCGGTGATGACGGTCCAACTTCGAACGTGGGTACCAGCCGGGCACCGTTTTTTGCACCACCCGGGCATGGCTTCAATGATGCAAATATGCATCGTTGGGTGGTTCATGAATTTTTGACGGAAAATGCAGTGGGCGGTACAAGAGATCCACGGCTCGCAGCCACAGCGCTCTATGATTCTACAGATGTCCGCGGGCCTGAATTTTCGCTGATCTACGGAGCAACTTTTAATTCAAAGAATTACGACAATAACATTAAAAACCGGGTTTGGTACCACAAGTATCTTGATGATTATTTCCGCATCAATGAATTCGAAGTGTTTAATAGCCCTGTTAATTTTCGTGCGTTGCGTTTCGCGGATGTGTTGCTAATGTATGCGGAAGCATTGAATAATTTGAACAGGACCGCCGAAGCATATACGCATGTAGACAGGGTGCGTCAAAGAGCGGGGATGCCAAAATTATCTGTGACAAGGCCGGGCCTTTCAGTAGCACAATTTCAACTACAGTTAGAGCACGAGCGTGTGACGGAATTGACAGGTGAATCGGTTCGCTGGAACGACCTGGCGCGTTGGGGCTATTTCGATGATGCGTCAAAACTTGCATCATTGAAAGCACGGGACAATGAGTTTGATAATTTTGTTGTGGGTAGAAATAAATTCATGCCGATACCGCAGGCGGAGATCGATATCAATCCAAACCTGGTGCAGAATCCAGGCTGGCAATAAGTTCAACACTTAGCCCGGTTATTTCATCGGGAAGAAAACAGGTAGGACATACGGGCTGTTCAAAATTCGATTAACGGTCGACAACAGGATTTCTGAACCACGGATGGTGATCAAGTGGTTGCTGAAGTAGTTCACCAGAAAAAAGTAACAATGATAAAAAACTTATTCCTCCTCCCCTTGTTGATTTTTGTGGGTTTCACTTCCTGCAAAGAAAAAGGAAGTAATGGGCAGGTAACTCCTCCGCCCCCGGCGGCAAATACATTCACCAACCCGGTGTTGAATTCCGGTCCTGATCCCTGGATTGTAAAGCAAGGCAGTAACTATTACTACACCCACACGCTGGGCAACCGTATCTCCATTTGGAAAACTTCAAAGGTTTCTGAACTACGCGGAGCCACGCCGGTAACAATCTGGAATGCACCTGCTCTTGGCCCGAATTCACAGAACGTTTGGGCACCAGAGATACATTTTATCAACAACAAATGGTATGCGTATTATACTGCGGGTTCTTCTTCCAATTTGAATACCCAGCGCAGTTTCGTATTGGAAAACTCCAGTGCCGATCCGCAAACCGGCACCTGGGTGGATAAGGGTAAGATCTATGATCCTGCTGCGGATTTCTTTGCCATCGATGGCACCGTCTTTACGCATAACAGCAACCTCTATTATTTATGGAGTGGTGAAGCCTCGGCAACCGATCATACGCAACGAATTTATATCGCACGCATGTCGGATCCCTGGACCTTAGCCACAGCCCGCAGCGTCATCTCTTCACCGCAGTATCCCTGGGAATCCATTGGTGCACCACCAGCAGTGAACGAGGGACCTGAAGTGCTAAAAAATGCGGCAGGCAAGGTGTTCCTTGTCTTTTCCGCCAGTGGCTGTTGGACAGATGAATACGCACTCGGACTCATGACGCTGAAAGATGGTGGTGATCCATTAGCAGCCGCTGACTGGATGAAAACAAGCAGCCCGGTTTTTTCTAAAAACCCAGGAGCCTCCGTGTATGGCCCGGGTCATAATTCATTTTTTAAATCGGCCGATGGCACGGAGGACTGGATCCTTTATCATGCAAATCCTTCAACCGGCCAGGGCTGTGGCGATAACCGTAGTCCACGCATTCAGAAGTTTACCTGGAATACCGATGGTACACCGAACTTTGGCTCCCCCGTTAGCACGAGTACGGCGCTTGTGAAACCGGCAGGTGAATAGGAAATACATGTAGTTAATAAAAACTGGCGCTTCTCCTTTTTTGAAATGACTATATCATTGATTTCGTAAAACAAGTCTTGATGACCAAAGCAACAGGCCGTAATAATCAAATTCAGAATTATCGTTCAATCCTCACCGTTATCGTTCAACCCATATGAAAAATTATGAACTTATTAAACCGATGATCATGCAATTAAAAAGCGCTTTACTCTTTCTACTTTTCTTTTCGATCACTGCGGGACAATCATTTGCACAAAAGAAAAAGGTAACAGCAACGGTTACCTCCAATGCTCCGGCTTCCAAATGGACGGAGGCGAAGGCGAACGAATGGTACAGCAAATTCTCCTGGAGGTCGGGCGCCAATTACCTGCCCGCAACTGCTATTAATCAATTAGAAATGTGGCAGGAAGAAACCTTCGACACCGCGACGATCGCAAAAGAATTTGGCTGGGCAAAAAGTATTGGGTTTAATACGATGCGGGTTTATCTCCACAGCCTTGCCTGGAAACAAGATGCCGCAGGTTTCAAAAAGCGCATGGATCAATACTTATCCATCGCGGACCGCAATGGCATAAAAACGATCTTTGTTTTTTTTGATGATTGCTGGAACCCCGATCCAAAGCCCGGCAAACAATCTGCCCGAAAGCCCGGCATTCACAACTCGGGATGGGTGCAGGATCCAGGCCAGAAGGCATCTTTCGATACAGCTGCGTTCCCCTTCCTTGAAACCTATGTGACCGATGTCTTAAAATCATTTTCTAAAGACGATCGTATCCTTTTGTGGGACCTGTATAATGAACCCGGCAACTCGGGCAAAAAGGATTCTTCCGCTGCTTTGCTTACAAAAGTTTTTGAATGGGCAAGAAAAGTAAATCCTGGGCAACCGATCAGCGCGGGTATCTGGGCCTGGGACTTTGAAAAGCTCAATGAGATCCAGCTCCGCAATTCCGATGTTGTTACCTACCACGATTATGAAGAGGCGCAGTGGCATCGCCGCGTTTTGGAACTATTGAAAGCCAGTGGCCGCCCGCTCATATGCACGGAGTACATGGCCCGTACCCGGAACAGCCGCTTTGCGACCATCATGCCGATGCTAAAGGAAAAAAATATTGGTGCTATTAATTGGGGATTTGTCGCGGGCAAGTCAAATACCATTTACGCCTGGGACACGCCCCTTCCTAACGGAGACGAGCCACTGGAGTGGTTTCATGATATTTATTATCCTAGCGGTGTGCCATACAGGCAGGACGAGGTGAACCTGATAAAGAAATTGAATGAAGTGAAAACTCCCTGATACTTTGAGAACCTGAGCCGTGAGAAGTTCACTTGATTATTTCAAAAAATGGGTAAGGCTTACCTCGCATTAACCCGGCTATTTCAATCAAAAAACAGTTAACAATGCCTCGTTGTATTTACGTGTTGGTGTTTCTCTTTTTAATGAGCAACACAAAGGCCCAGCGCCTGGTGTTACCGGGGGATTTTCCAGATCCTTCAATTGCTAAGATCGGCGACAGCTATTATGCGAGTGCAACTACTTCGAACTGGATGCCCGCCTTCCCTATTCTTAAATCCAATGACCTGGTCAATTGGAAACTGGTGGACCACGCGTTTAAAGAGTTGCCGGAATGGGCTGATTATTATTTCTGGGCCCCCGAAATTAGTTATGATAACGGTAAGGTGTACCTGTATTATTCTGCTCATAAAAAAGGAGGAAACCTTTGTGTCGGCATTGCTTCGGCCGACAAACCCGAGGGGCCATTCAAAGATCATGGTCCAATCATTTGCGAAGCCGCGGGTTCAATAGACGCGTTTCCGATGCGGGACGAAAAAGGAAAACTGCACATCATCTGGAAAGAAGATGGCAACAGTGTGCGCAAGCCAACCCCGATCTGGATCCAGGAATTAAATGAAGAACGCACAGCAGTGCTCGGCGAAAAGAAATTATTGTTTTTGAACGATCTGCCCTGGGAAGCGAACCTGGTTGAAGGCGTTTCTATGATGCGGCATGGTCAGTATATCTATGCTTTTTATGCCGCCGCCGGATGCTGTGGCATTGGCTGTACCTACCAATCGGGTATTGCCCGTTCCAAAAGCCTGGCAGGCCCCTGGGAAAAATATGCCAACAACCCTGTGCTCGTTAATGAAGCGCAATGGAGATGTCCGGGTCATGGCACCCCTGTTGAAAAAGACAACAAATTTTATTTCCTATACCACGCTTATGACAGCGCTGGTACTGTGTACACTGGGCGCCAGGGGCTTGTAAAAGAATTTGTTTTTACAGCAGACGGCTGGGTGAAATTTGTAGATGCACCGCAGGCACCGACCAAGCCCATTCAAACAAAAACTGATCTGTTCGATGGTAGCGTCTTGCAGAATGACTGGCAATGGAGTGTATTCACCCCAGCGAAAACCAGCGTTGCAAACGGGCTCCTCTCGCTCGACGCGGTGCCGGGTGGTGCCAATTACGTAGCGCAAAAAACGCTCTCACCAAATTATAAAGCAACAGCGGAAATAAACAGCAAAAAGTCAACTGCAAGCGCTGGCATCTCGCTGGTCGGTGATGAAAAGAACCAGGTGACTGCCTACCTTAGAAACAATAGGATAGAACTGGTGCAAACCCGGCAAGGCAAAGATTCTGTACTACTCACGCAAGCGGTTAGCCGCAGTAAAAAAACTTACCTCGCAATGCAGGTAGCCAATGGAAAAGATATCAGCTTTTTTGTTGGCAAGAACCAAAAGGCGTTGACTCCATTGAACGCCAAACCCATTGATGGAACTTTTCTTCCACCCTGGGACCGGGCGCTTCGGGTTGCCCTGATTGCAAAGGCTGGAACAGCGGGAACAGCAATGTTTGATTCCTTTGAGATGCAAGAGCTGGCCAAATAATTTATGCCCAGAAATACCCATTCATTCACCACTCGATGCATATTTCATCTTGATGATTGGATGTTGATCGAGCCTGTGTTGCTTCTACTTACCACTTCTTAAAATAGGTAAGCGGTGGCCCTACCCTTTTGATCCCGTGCTCGTGCCGGAATTTGTCTTGTTCTGCTTCAGTCATATTTTTTGTGAGGCCCTGGCTGATCTTGCTGAACATCTCCTCCATTTTTCCAGCCGGCTGAAAGAACATCAATAATTTAGACTCACCTTCGCCCACCTTGGCGAATGCATGAGGTACCTTTCTTGGCCCAAAAACGGTATCACCCGCTTTCGCGGTGAAAGTCTGATCACCAATCTTAAATTTAAATTCTCCGGCAAGGATGTACCAAAATTCGTCCTGGTCATAGTGCAAATGAAAAGACGGCCCACCTTCTTTCAACCTGGTGGATTCAAATACATAGATGTCACCTTCGCTATCTTTTGGGGTAACCTTTGAATAAAAAGTATCCCCTTCAAACAAAGCAATCGGCTTGTCAAACCGGTCTTTCCCGGCACCGACTTTAAAGCCTTTGTCAACTCTTTTTTTATCAATGTGATTTGCCAGGGAAGAAAAAGGAGCGGCCAGGACAGCGCCAATGGCAAGGGCGCCCCGCAGGAATGATTCTCGTTTCATAAAGTTTGTTGAAGGATTAAGGAAAGATTTTCGGGTTGAAGGTCGGCGTTTCAACAATACTGCACACAACAAAAAAGTGGTAGGAAAACTTGATTGCGTGGAAGGTAAAAGAAAGGAAATATTTTTATGTATCTCTTATGAAGAACCAAATTGACCTGGTGCACTCTTAAACAATTGTTCAGACTTGCGATTGTAGAAAGCGTCGTATGATCACTTTAGAAGATTCTCTGTCTTTGTCAAAAATTGCCCGATGTTTTTTTGATATGAGCCACCAAATATTTTCACCCAGCTTATGTTCAATGCAGCTGCGGTATCAGCCTTCGGCCAACGTATATATGGCTCCCGAAATAAAAAAAGAATTGGAAGTAAAAAATACGGCCTGCAAATTTTGTTTGCAAGCCGTTTATAAATCTGTATCCCATCAATCGACGACACTAACGGGGACATCTAACGAAATATACCCCCCATTCCGGAATTTATTTGGTAGCTGAAACCTGCCAGATAATATTGCTGGCATCATCAGCAACTAACAAGGAACCATCGCTTATCACGGTGACACCAACCGGCCGTCCATGTACGCGGCTTTTTTTGACATCGTCAACAAACCCGGTTAAAAAATCTTCCGGCTTGCCGGATGCTTTTCCATTGCTGAACGGAACAAATACGACTTTGTATCCCGAAAATGTTGACCTGTTCCAGGAACCGTGCTGACCGACAAAGGCACCATTTTTATATTTCGCAGGGAAACTATTTTTATCATAGAAAGCCAATCCCAGGGATGCCGTGTGCGGACCAAGGTCCACATCAGGTACCAGGGTTTTCGCGACGAGATCTCGGCGTTGTCCATTCATGCGAGGATCCGGATTGCTTCCAAAATATGCGTAGGGCCAGCCATAAAATGCGCCCCGTTTGACGCTGGTCATATAATCAGGCACCAGGTCATCTCCCAATTCATCCCGCTCATTTACCGCGGTCCATAAGGTGGACGAACCAGGATAAAATTGCATACCAACGGGATTCCTCAGCCCGGCTGCATAGATCTGCTCTCCAGTGCCATCAGGATTGATTTCAAGGATGTTTGCCCGGCGTACTTCCTTGTCCATACCATTTTCGCCGTTATTACTTCCTGAGCCTACGGAGATCAGAATTTTTTTACCATTCGGGCTTGCAATGATATTCCTGGTCCAGTGATTATTATAGCCTCCTGCAGGAAGATCCAGGATCTTCTTACCTGTTGCACTGATATGGGTCTGACCCGTTTTATAGGGGTAGCGTACCAGCGCATCCGTATTCGCGACGTAAAAGAAACTGTCCAATATCAACATCCCGAAAGGCTTATTTTGATTCGACAGGAAAATTTCCCGCACATCATATTTCCCATCTTGATCGCTGTCCTGCAAAATTGTTACCTGGTTCGCACTGGAAGGCTTTGTTGACGATTCACAAATAAAAAGATCTCCGTTCGGTGCGGCATAGATCCAGCGCGGACTTTGAAACCCATCCGCAAACTTCGTCACGGTGAAACCTTCCGGGGCTATTGGCATTTTGCCATCAACCCAGCCTGTGACATTGGAATTGTTCACCGCGGAGGGTGTTGCATAAGGTTTTGGAAGCGGCGTGGTGTTTAACTTTTTAGGCGCTGCTGTTTTTTGCGCAATGAGGCCCGGGTTCAATGACATCATTAAAAAACCGGCAATTGAAAAGCTTAAGCGTGTAAAATTCATAAAGGAACTATTAAAATGTATATGCCAACTCTTTCAAAAACTTCTCCATATTATGCACGAGGAAAATGAATTTCAACCGAATGAAGCTTTTATGGCAAAATTATTGGTTGGCTTTACTCAAACTATTTAATATGTCATTCTTCAGGATCATCGCGATCACACAATTCGTTTTGTTCTCTTCGTTTTTAATGGCTCAAAACAAAACGCTGGTGAAGGTCTGGGAAACAGATTCTACATTCAAAGTGCCGGAAAGCGTCTTCTATTCCCCAGGAGATAGTTTTTTGTATGTGACAAATATTGATGGCAAGCCGAATGAAAAAGATCTGAAAGGGTCCATCAGCAAGATGAGCCTGGATGGCAAACAGATCATGCATGACTGGGCCATCAATTTCAGTGCGCCAAAAGGTATGGCCCGGTATAAAAACAACCTGTATGTGGCTGACCTGGACGAATTAGCAGTCGTTGATATTTTGAGCGGGAAAACCCTTAAACGAATTCCGATACTCGGAGCTATTTTTTTGAATGATGTTACCGTAGATGAGACAGGAATTGTGTATGTATCTGATTCTCGAAAAGGGCTCATCCACCGCGTTGAAAACGATATCCCTTCCGTTTTTATGACCGATAAGAATAATGTGAATGGATTGCTGGCCGTAGAAGACGGGATGTATGTTTGCGTGAAAGACACTTTATTTAAAGTGGACAAAACAAAAAACTTACGGTGATCACGACCGGGATGGATGAAAGTTCTGATGGCATTGTGCGCCTTGCAAATAAAGACCTGATCGTTTCCTGCTGGAATGGCATCATCTATTGGATTAACCAGCAAGGTCAGAAAGTAACGCTTTTGGATACCCGCAAAGAAAAAATAAACACTGCTGATATTGGCTTAGACCCTACGACGAATATTTTGTACGTCCCAACTTTTTTTCACAATACAATTGCCGCCTACAAATTCCAGTAAACTGTTTGCACAAAGCAACTACACGTAGCTGTTAGCGTAAAGCTGCATTTCAGTGAGCCCGATTATTACCGATGCTCAACGTCCTTAAATATCACCCTGGAAATGCGAGCAACTTATTCAAGTGCCTGGATTGTTAGCCGGGAACCATTGGTGTTGTTTGCTAAGTTTCTGTTTGTGGTATCACGAATGCTTTTAAATCTGCGAGCTTACCCGCTTCAAACCGCCACACATCACAGTAAGAAGAGCGCACTTTTTTTCCATTTTCATCTTTCACATCGATCGTACCAACGGCTGCCACAAAATCACTGTCGCCAATAAGGTTTTCGACCACAAAGATTGGCGGCTCCTGGTAGGCTATTTTCATCCATTCCCGAACCGCTTGTTTGCCTTGCAGAACCTGTTCGCCGACAAATTCCCAGCGGGTGTTCTCGGTACAAAACTTTAAAAATCCTTCATGATCACCCCTGGTGATTGCTTCATTGGCTTTTACCAAGATGGATTTATTATTATCACTCATTGGTTATTTTTTAGCAATAGTTGAACCTCCCAAACCTCCTCCACCGTATCACAAATATTTTTCCAACAGCGTTTTTGTTTTGCGGATTCCTGCTGCTTCATCACCGCTGTTTCCTTCAAACTCTATTCCAATATAGCCTTTAAACCCCGAGGCCTTCACCAGATCGATCAAGCGTTTATAATCCATCATCGGTTGATCACCATTCTTATCAAAATCGTAGGTCTTAGCACTCACGCCTTTCGCAAAGGGTAGCATTTCGGTGACGCCCTTATACCGGTCATACTCCTGTTTACAACCATCCTGCGTGGTGCCCCAGGGATGCGAGATACAAAAATTGCCGAAGTCGGGCAAGGTGCCTACATTTGATTTGTTCACCTGCTTCATCACGTCCGCAATCCAATCTCCTTTTGAAGAATCACTTCCATGATTTTCTACCACAACATTTATTTCCATCGTCTTGGCGAATTCACCGAGCCTCGAGAGTGAATCTATGGAGGCAGCCTTTTTCGCAGCCGACTCTCCTTCACCATGCAGGTTAACCCTCACGGTCAAACAGCCTAAAAACTTTGCCGCTTCTATCCATTTCTTATGATTGTCGACGGCCACCAATCTTGCGGTATCGCCCGGCAACGCAAGTGAGCCTTCATCGTCCACCATGATCAAATGGTTGAAGACACCCGCGTCTTTACTTCGCTTCAGTAATTCATTTAAATACTGCTGGTTTTTTCCGGCGTCTTTAAAACTCATTTTCTTTCCACCAAAGAAACCGTTAACATACTCGACCGCATCTATTCCAAAATCATTTTTTGCCATGGCAGGAAAGTCCAGGTGATCCATTTTTCCTGCCCGTAGCGCCCGATGCAATGACCATTCTGCCAGCGAAATTGTTAAGCCGCTATCTTTTGCTGCTGCAAACAGCATCGGGTTAAGCAGCATGGCACCGGTGGCTAACAAACTTTGTTGTACAAATCGTCTACGTGTTGACATGTTCGGTATTTTGTTATGAATGATTTGTCAAATTCCTTCGACGGCTTTTTCGTTTTTTCCTCTAGGGTTCAATAAAATGTTGAGGTGTCTTTAAACCAGCAAGTCGTTAGTTCAAATATAATTTGTTTGATTGGAGAATTGAGGGAAGTGGCAGGCGATGTTTTGTAGGGTCTGATGCAAACACAATTTGCCCAGATTAGTTCGCTTGTGGTGACGCAACAGACCTTGAACGATCGTGATCAGCGGTTGGGATGTTTTTAGTGCTTGTTTTTGGTTTCAAGGCGGTGGTCGCTTACGGATTTTTAAAGAGAACGGACGCTGCCATCACGCTGGGTTTAATTGATGCGATTGCGGGTATCGTGATTTGTTTGAGTGTCATGAGTTTTTCAATCTTTTGGCCCGATCAGCAATCTGCAGGCTTTTTCCGGCTTGAACTGCTGGTCCTGGTGCCCTATTTGTTGAAATTGAAAAAGATAAAAACAAAGTGGGAGAATGTTGTTGACGCATAATTGCGTGTACAGGATAATCGTTTGATGTTTGTCTCGCCAGGGGTGCTTATCAACCCGGCTGAAAAAAAATCAAAACAATTTTGAACAGGGATCAGAAGTAACTTTTACCTGGGCGAGAATAAATTAAATCTAACCCAAGCTAGTTCGCAAATACCAGGTATGAGGTTGCCTGGTTCGGGATATCGCGAAGCAATTGAACGAAGCTCAAGCTTCGCCAATACCTGCCGTTATTGATTTTTTAAGAGATTTTTTAAATTAAGCAATATGAAGTTTACTGTTCCAAATTGGCTGATCGTAGTGGGTGCCATCGCATGATGTTTACGGCGGTGGTCTATCCTTATATACGGCACGTAGTATTTGACTGGTACAACGATATCAAAAAATTAAAACCTTTGAACCAGGAAATAGCCAAAACCTATGGCCGCTACATACAAGGCCTGAATTTTTCATTTGGCTTGATCTCGATCCTGTTCACCGAAGTACTAAAAAACCAGACAGGTCTTGCCGTGGCGCTTACGGGCCTCATTGCAGCCTATTGGACGGGGAAAGTAGCCACGCAGTTTTCCTACTACCCCATGTATGAAATTCCTAAAAAAGCAATTTTCAAGATAGGCGAAGTGTTGATGAACACCCTGTTCATCTCCTTTTCCGGGATATTCATTTGGCTTTTTGTTATTAACCTCGTGGGCTACCTGAACAGGCAGTAAAGGCGAATATTTTCAGCTGACCCTATTCCCGGAACCTGGATTCAAAAGCTCTTGATGTATGTCCAGGGAAATAGGGTTAGTAAACTTTTCAGGTTTACATACAGCGTCTTTATAAGTGCAACATTTGGGAGAGTCAGACCGGCTTGTCGCAGCGTAAAATTCTTACCCTTAAATTCGTTCTAAATATAACTATCACATGGACATTCAATTCAACGGCGGGATGAATATTGCCATAAAGATCCCGAAAAGTAAGTATGAACAAACAGTGCAGTTCTATCGGGACATACTCAAGTTAGTCGTTGAAGAAAAACCAATTACAAACCCGACGGTCTCCCGGACGCACGAGGTAAAATTCGGAGCAAATATCATTTGGCTGGATTGTGTTGACAACTACACACATTCTGAAGTTTTGTTAGACCTGAAAACAAATGATGTTCCTGCGGCTACTGCTTATTTAAAGTCCAACAACATCGATACGGTTGATGAACTGGAAGAGATTCCAGCAGAGATGCATTGGATCATGGACCCGGCAGGAACTCCATTTATCCTGAATACCGGGCAATGAGTTTTTCCAATGAAGCTTTGTACCTGGATCAAAAGTGGGCACTAACGCGACTTCGGCGGTCAAAGAAAATTTCTAACAATAATTGACTCAACCAAATCGATCCTGTGTTGATTGATTAATTAGTTTTGTAACAACAGTTTTTTTAACCTCCATAAAAAACAAACCATGTCTTTCCAGGGCTATCTTAAAAAAATCAAAGAAACAACTGGTAAAGAGCCAGAAGATTTTCGTAAACAGGCAGAACTAAAAGGGTTTACGAAAAATGGAACGCTGAAACCGACCGTAAAAGCAACCGAAATTGTCGCCTGGCTTAAGGAGGACTATCAATTAGGACACGGACATTCCATGGCCATTTACGCCTTACTCAAAGGAATAAAAAATGAGCAGAGTGAGTAAGGCAAACCTTCCTAAAAATCAATAGAGGTCAAGGATCTTCCCAAAAATATTTGGTAAGACGCCCTAAGATTAAACGACCGCTGGCTACAGGGATGCTAATTTTGGGCAGGGGCAGCAACACAAATTCGGCGAAAAATTTATTATGGAAACGAAAGTCCTGGATCTTATTAAAACGGCATATGCAGCCTTCAACTCCCGCGACATCGATCAGGCGTTATCGACATTTCACCCCGAGGTTCAATGGCCAAAGGCTTTTGAAGGTGGTTATGTCACCGGGCATGAAGAAATAAGAAAATACTGGACGAGACAGTGGTCAGAAATAAATCCGAATGTTGAACCCACCGGGTTTATCCAACGACCAAATGGGTTAGTAGAAGTTTCGGTTCACCAGCTCGTTCGTGATCTTCAAGGCGAAGTCCTTTTCGACGGAAACATTAAACACATTTTCACCATCCAGGACGGGCTCTTGCAAAGGATGCATATTGAAATGGAATAAGAATCATTGTGCACAGTTTTCAACCAACGTTGACTGCATGCCTTTGTTCACGCCGCTCCAACTCACCTGATTATTTGTAACCATTATTGTTTAAAACCTGTATCATGAATGTCAAATTAACCTGGATAATGGTTTTACTTTTTGCGGTGGTATCCTCCTCTCCTGCGCAAACAAAAAAAGCCATCATCTGCCTCACTTATGACGATGGGTTGGAAACACAACTTTCAACCGTAATTCCTCAACTAAACGCTGCAGGCTTAAAAGCTACTTTCTTTCTAAATTCCATCCAGGGTTCATCGGGTTCCAGCGTGATCGGGCAAACCCCGGAAGCAGTGATTGGTTGGACCAATGCTGCAACTAATGGCCACGAACTGGCTAATCATACCTTGTTTCATGCTTGTCCGGAAAAATTGGGTTGGGAAAAATCAGTGGCTATTGAAACCTACTCGATCGATAAACTCGTCACTGAAATTAAAACAGAAAATACACTCCTCGCCTTGTTAGACCCAGGCAGAAAGCAACGTTCATTCGCCTACCCTTGTAATAATTTTTTAATTGGCGGTGTTGATTATTCTTCGATCATACAAGAACAGGGACTGGTTAAGTATGGGCGCGCCGGTGGTGATAGCTCCAGCATCGTTACCACTTTTAAACAAGTGAATACCATGAAGGTTCCCTCCTGGCATGTATGGACAGGAACCACTTTAAAGCAGTTAATTAATTTCGCGGAAAACGTTCAGAAAGCTGCTGGCATGGGCGTTTACCAGTTTCACGGTGTAGGCGGACAGGTGTTTGCGATCTCCAAAGAAACGCACCAGGCATTCCTGGATTATTTGAAAGCCAACCAGGATAAATATTGGGTAACTACTTTTTCGGCAGCCATGGATTTCATTACGAAGAAATAAATCACAAGCAGTTTTCTTTAACCAAGGTGAACCTTTTTTCTCCTGGTGGATTAACAAAGCCCAGAGCGCGGCTACCGGCAATTAAAATTAAGGCTGATCGGTATATCGGAACACCGGTTCAACATACAAGTACATAACGCGGATACTACGATGATGGCAGCGCAATACGTTTTGACCAGCCTTGTGCTGTTGTTTCATTGTCTAAATGAGTGGCTATTCTCGAAAAGTGTCGTTATAAATGCAGGTTTACTTTTTCGCATTTTGTAAAACTTCCTCTACGCTTGTCCAATGAATTCCTGGATAGCGATCATTATCCAATGGCGTGAGTTTGGGACGGCCTGTAAACATGTTGTGCATGTATTGCATTCCCTGCCAGGGGGGAAAAACTTCTTTCTTTTTAGGTAAAAGAAAACGGGTGATGTTGATCATTCTTTGCAGTCCGCCCAGGCCGCCTGCACGCAGGAGTTGAAATGTTTTCCCGCTAGCTGCGCTGGCTGATTTCTGAAGGCCCTTTATGTTGGTTACTTCTCCCGCAATGCGGAGATAACGTGGCGTAGTTGCATCCATGGCTGCCCTTGCGGTGAATTCGGCGGTGTTCTCCGTGGTTGTAAAATCTAACAGTTGTTCGGCACTACCCCAGTACACGACGCGTTTGATTCCTTGTATAATGATGGGTGCCTGCCCGGTGAGCAGGTCTGTAAACATTCCATTTAAAATAGAAGTGGCGGCGATGGGTGCCTGGTTCAGCCGCTTATTAAACTGGCGGCGTAGGTCTAAATTCCGGTTGCTCCCCTCTTGAAGTTTTGTATAATCGATGCAGTAATCTGATGGAATAAAACGTGGTACGCCCGCGCTTACTGCGGCGTCAAGCAGGTTTGTTTGTACATCAATGATCACATCGCTGAGGCCGCTGAGTGCGGAGACCAAACAAGAACCGCCTTTGCAGGCAGCCTTCAGTTCGTCGGGGTTTGCGAAATCTACTTCGACGAACTGCACACCTTGTTGGCCCAAGGTTTCTAACGCTGCACTGTTACTACCTTTTCTTACCAGGGCTTTAACCGCAGATCCTGCAGCAAGCAAATGAACCGCGACCCGGTGTCCTAAATTCCCGGTGGCACCGGCCAAAATAACAACTTGGTCTTGGGTTGGATTTTCAGTTTGCTTTTGTTCGTCCTGCGGTACATGCTCCATAAAATGAGATTATCGGCGAGGTTTTATTTGTTATTCCCCGCGCCCTTTTAAATACAAGCAGTAGGATGAAAAGTTCATGCCAGTCTATTGGTCCTCATTGTCAAATTGCATCACTATTAATAAGATGGTAGGTGCTGAAATGCTCCCGTAATGAGAAAGAAATTTACCAGGTATGGTTGAACAGTATTGCAACAGCGATTGCGGAGAGCAAGAGTCGCTAAATTATTTTTGCTGAGAATATCAATCTTCCCCTAATAATTCCATCAACTTCCAATTTACATAATAGGTCGTCCTGCCCATTTTATTCGGCCGTACAATATCAGCGTTGGTCATTTTCTTTAACCAGGTGGAGGCGGTTTGCCGGTGGGCAATTGATTTTTTTTCAAGTATTTCAATTTTTAAATACGGCTGGGCAAACATCAATTGGAGTAGATCGAAACTAAATGAGGCGCCGAGCACTTCTTTCATTTTCTTTTCTACTTCTTCTTTTAGCAGCAACATGCTCCGTATTTTTTTCGTCGTGAGCTGTGCGGTTTCTATCAACGCTGTCAGGATATACATGACCCAGTCGTGCCAGTTATTTTCTTCGGTTACGCCTCTCAATAATTGATAGTATTCCGTTTTGTATTTTACAATATATGAGCTGAGATAAAGCACCGGCTGCACCAGCAATTCCTGCTGCACCAGGTACAAAGCATTCACAATTCTTCCCGTGCGCCCGTTTCCATCTGCGAACGGATGGATCGCTTCGAACTGGTAATGGATCAGCGCCATTTTTACCAACGGATCTAAGGCCGAATTTTCCGGCGCGTTGATGAATTGTTCCAACGCACTTAATTTCTCCCGCAACACCTCCTCGCAACAAGGGGGCGTATAGATCACCTGGCCATTGATTGCGTTTTTTAATGCCGTGCCCGGTGCGGTCCTGATGCCCGCTTTATTTTGTTTGATGGTGCGAACGATTTCTACCATCGTATTCGTGAGCACCAGGTTTTTTTGCGCCTGCATTTTATCCAGGCCAACGTATAAGGCTTCCCGATAGCTCAACACTTCTTTGGCCGCCTGGCTGGCCCCCCCCTCTTCATTCGCGGCTTTATAGAGTTCATCCTGGGTGGTCACGATATTTTCTATGGCTGAGCTATCCCGACTTTCCTGTAATACAATCGTATTGATCAATAGCTGGGGATCGGGCAGGGAAGCGCAAAGACCGTTTAATTCGCCCAGGTGCCGCGCAGCCTTTGCCAGGTGGCGCAACAATTCCGGCGTTTCTTCGAAACTCGCAGGTGGCAGGTCAGGCAGTTCGTTATAAGGACTATTTCTATTGAAAATCATGGGTTTGTGTTGTCAATGTCAGTTGCCTGATGTCGGTCGTTGGTAACCGACGATTCGACATCAAAGTTAATTAATGACGAAAATAACGACAAATTTCGACATAAAGAATCGTTCGTGTCGAAATGAATGACATTGAGGAATGCAACTTATTTGGAGGAACAACCCGTTGATACCGCCAATTCCGCAAAACACTTCGCTATTCAAACCTTAAAATGAAGTAATTAATCAATTTTCAGATTGTCTACCGGGTTGGCATTCGCCGCCCTCAGCGTTTGTGACAGCACAGTAGCAAGTCCCAAAAACAGCATGATCAACAGGCTCACGAAAACTTCCATGAAACCAATTTGCATGCTGTAATACTGTGTGTTATTCAGCATGTGTGTAAACAGGAAATAAATCACCGGAATGGTAATGACAGAGGCGATGACCAGCAGGATGACGAAATCTTTTGACAACAATACGACCAATCCTTTCGCAGAGGCACCCAATACTTTCCGTATACCAATCTCTTTCACCCGTTTCTTGATCGTAAACGATACCGTGCCTAATAAACCCAGGCAGGCCACGGTGATTGCCAGCAATCCCAGGAAGCTCCAGAATTTCATCAGCATGATATAAAAACTATAAGCGTCTTTTATTTCTTCCGAAAATAAATGGGCCGTGAATTTGCCCTGTCCCCCGATCTTTTTCCATAACTTCTCCATCTCCGTGATGGTTGACAAAGCTTCACCCCGTTCTAATTTAATGTTCGCATAGGCGAACTTGTTAGGATCATACTCCAGGAAAAAAGGTGCCATGGCATCTTTCAATCCTGAATAGTGAAAGTTTTTCAACACCCCCGCGATGCGCAATTCACTGCTGTCGGTCAGGGTGATCAAACCGTTGATGGCAGCCGAGGGATTTGGCAGGTGCAAGGCTTTTACAAATTCTTCATTTACGATGATGAGCCGCGATTGCTCCGATTTGTGTTGGGTAAAGTCCCTGCCTGCAAGCAGGGATAATTTCATGTTGGAAATGAAATTGTCATCAACAGCCATTGAAGTAACGGCGATCGAATCAAAACGATTAGGCATGCGGATGTATCGCTCCGCCGCAGTACCGATACCCAATACATGCGAGGACATAGATATGCGCTGAACCCCTGCTAATTTTTGAAATTCGTTTTTAAAGATCTGCGGATCGAGGTTCTGCAACTCAACATCGAGTACCTGTTCCTGCTCAAATCCCAGGTCATAATTGATGGAATACCGGTACTGGCGCATCATGATCACCACAGCCATTATGAAACCCAGGGAGATGATAAACTGGAGGGTTAAAACAAATTTCCGGAAGTATGAACGGCCAGTTGTTTTTATTTCTTTGCCTTTCAATGCCAGGGTTGGCGAAAGTTTGGAGAAGTAAAGCGCGGGCACAAATCCGGCAACGGCGCCTATAAACAACGCGAATAAAAGAAAGCCCACAAATGTTTCCCAGGTGGGTGATAAATCGATTGGTGAGGTTTCCATCATTTGACTTAAGAAGTCTTTCCTGATCACTTCGTAAACCACGTAGGCAAGCAACAGCGCCAACAATGCGAGTGTGGTTGACTCCACGATAAACTGCATCACGAGGTGTTTTTTTCGTCCACCCATCACCTTTCTTACACCAATCTCTTTCATACGTTCCAATGATTGCGAGATGGACAGGTTGATGTAATTGGTACAAGCCGGTATGAGTACGATCAACGTGATGGCACCGGTGATAAACAGTAAAAGATAGCTCCAGTTTGGCCCGATGGGATCAGATAAGTCCGGCCCGGGAGTGATCGCTTTTAATGCCTGCAATTTGAAGGCTGCTTTAATGTTCAGCCCGGCATATTTGTCTTTGGCTACCCTGTTCAAAAAACTACCCACGTTATTCACGTCAGCCCCCTTGTTGAGCAAGAGGTATATAAACGATCCGTTAAAGGATTTCCATTCTGTCTTTTTATCGAGGAAATCGGTGTTGTACGACAGCAGCGTAGCGTAAGAGGCAATCGCCTCAAATTGCATGTGGGTATTCCTGGGAGGATCTCTGAAAATACCACCAATCATAAAACTTCCGTATCCGTCTATCCGGATCGTTTCTCCCATCGCCTCCTTCGAACCAAATATTTTTGTTGCGGCGGTTTCTGACAGCAGGATGCTGTTCGGATTTTTCAGCGCAGTGGCACCATTCCCTTTCAGTAAAGGAAAATTGAACATCTCAAAAAATCCGGGATCTGCGAAATACCCAGACAGTTCTATTTTCTTCTCCGCATAACTGGCCTGGCCGTAAAGAGAACCATGAACCCTGATAACTTTCTCGACACCGCTAACGCCCGTCAATTGATCTGCGAGTGCAGCAGGCGCTGAAGCTTTGTGTGGGTTATCCTGCTTATCCTGCACCTGCGTGGTTACCCGGTAGATGCGATCACCCTTCGCGTGGAAATCATCGAACCTGGATAGAAAGGCAAGCAAGGCGATGAACAATAAACTTAGCGACATGCCCAGGCCAAGGCCGATGACATTTAGGGTAGTAAAAAATTTATTCCTGGAAAGATTTCGGATGGCTGTCTTTACAAAGTTTTGAAACATAAGGTTGGTTTGGTTTCGCCGGGCAAGGTTTCAACAGGCAGTACGCCCCGGTCTTGTACTTGAATCACTCAAATTATGCCAGCATTCATTCTATTGATTACAAGCGAGTTAAGTAAGCTATTTTGTTTATCTGTGTACAGTAGCGTACACCAGGTGTACGGATTTGATACAGTTCATTTTTGGGGACAAAATTGAATATTTCGCGGCTTGGCCGGTAGCGGCGATAAAAAACATTGTCAAGCAATGAAAATTGATCCGGCACGACGTCTACCCTTCCCTGCAACGGGTCGTTTAAAATCTTACTATTGTGGCGAAATAAAATAGCTATGGGTAATACAGGTTTGAAGTCAGTGCTGAAAAAAAAATTGCAATACAAAGTCGTCGGAAGCCTGCGCATCGAATGTGGCGGGGAACGTTTTTTTGGTCCCGGTCGCGTTGAATTGCTGGAACACATTGAAGTAACCGGCTCGCTCAACAAGGCTGCAAAACAAATGGGCATGTCTTATAAAAAAGCCTGGGAAATGATCAATGCGCTCAATGCCCAGGCTGCAACCCCATTGGTTGTTACCCAGACCGGCGGAGAAAAAGGCGGTGGGTCGGCTATCTCTGCTGAAGCCAGGCAGCTCATTGAATACCACCGCGGGTTGCGCCAGCGGTTTGAACATTTCCTGGCAGAAGAAACCAACAACTTTAATGCGGCCGGCCTTTGAATCAACCCGCATCCTCGCAACTTTGATCAACTAACGATGATGCATAGTTGAAAAATTATTTTCCTTTTTGCAGCTAATAATGGCCCGCCGTTTTCTCTCCTTTTAATCAATGGAGAAATTACCTAACTAACATAACGACCTGGTTTATTGAAATAACGCTACCTCGCCTGGAATACCTGCTATAAAAAATCTTTACGATTTCATCAGCTGCGTTATATCTTTAAGAAAATAACGGATTGATTGATGCGTATCTTCTCCCGGCTAACATTTATTTTTTCTCTTCTTCATTTATTGTCACTGGTATGCGAAGCCCAGACCGATACTTCCGCGAATAAAAATCATGTGCGTCTGCCCGCCCTCGTGGTGACCGCCAGCCGTCAAAGCGAACGAATTTTACAATCCCCGGTGAGCATTGAAAAACTTGATGCAATTGCCTTGCGACAGTCCGCCCAGCCCTCTTTTTTCGAAGCCATTGAAAATGTGAAAGGCGTTCAAATGATCACGCCCAGCCTGGGATTCAAAGTCATCAATGCGAGGGGATTTACCAATACCACCAATGTACGTTTTGTGCAGATGGTGGATGGCTCAGACATACAGGCCCCGCATATTGGTGCCCCAATGGCCAATGCCCTTGGACCAAATGACCTGGATATTGAGACCGTGGAAATTATCCCCGGCTCCGCCTCCGCTTTGTATGGTATGAATGCCATCAATGGCACAGCTAACTTTATAACAAAAGATCCTTTTTTAAACCAGGGGCTCAGTATTCAGCAGCGAACGGGCCTTAACCACCTGGGCGACGAACGCGGTAGTGCAGCGATATTTAGTGAAACAGCTCTACGCTGGGCAAAACAGTATACTGACAAATTCGCCTTTAAGCTGAATGTGGTTTATGCCACCGGTACCGACTGGTACGCCGATAATCGATTTGACCTGAACCCTACCGCCAACGCGTCAACGAACCTAACGGGTATGGATAACCCAGGAAAAGACCAGGTCAATATTTATGGGGATGAATCACCCAACCGGCGCACGCTCAGCCTGAATGGAAAACAATATGTGGTCAGCAGAACCGGTTACCCAGAAAAAGAGATCAGTGATTACACCCTGGCAAATTTCAAGGCCGATCTGACTGCGGCCTATCGCTTTAAAAAAGCTACACTGTCGCTTACTTCCCGGTTCGCACATACCAATACGATCTACCAGCGTACCAATCGTTTCCGGCTCGACGATTATATTACCACTCAAACGTCGCTGGCATTAAAAACCAACAGCATACAGGTGAAAGCCTACGTGACCACCGAGCATACCGGCGATTCTTACAATATTCGTTCGATGGCGGAGAATATCGAACGTGCTTTCAAAAAAGATGATGGCTGGTATAAAGACTTTAGCAACCAGTTTGGTACAGCTATCAATAGCGGCGCAACCATACACGCAGCCATGCAGGAGGCAAGAAATTTTGCCGACCTGGGCCGACCCCAACCCCACACACCGGCGATGGAAAAACTGGTGGCGGAATTAAGAACGATCAATGACTGGAACATTGGTGCCGCCTTGCGGGTAAAGGCGAACATGTATCATGGAGAAATGCAACACAACCTTTCTGAATCCATCTTAAAAAACCTGGAAAAAAAATACAGCATTTCCCTCATGTACGGGTTTGACTACCGCAGGTACGAGGTCGTGCCCGACGGGAATTATTTTATTAACCCGGTGAAAGCGGATGCTCATCTTGTGTACCAAAAAGTTGGTGGCTTCATACAGGGGACCAAATATTTCCTGCAGCAAAAATTAAAAGTGAACGCGGTGTTGCGGTTGGATAAAAATGAATATTTCGCTGCTAAATTTAACCCGCGGATCGCGGTGGTATACTCTCCCGTTAGTACACAGAATTTCCGTGTGGCTGTACAACAGGGTTACAGGTTTCCAAGTCTGTTTGAGGCTTTTTCAAACATCAACAGCGGTGGCGTAAAGCGAGTGGGTGGCTTGCCGGTTATGTCGAACGGCATTTTTGAAAACAGTTACCTGCGGGCATCCATAGATGCTTTCCAGGCGGCCAATACAAATGATGTTAACCGGAATGGCTTGACAACTGCGCAGGCAATCGAAAAAAATAAAGGTCTGTTGAAACGCAATACGTACACCTACCTGGAGCCTGAAAAAGTGAAAGGATTAGAAGCAGGCTACCGCGGTACTTTCTTCGACGAAAAAATATTAGTCGACATCGATTTCTATTACAATGTTTATCGCAACCTGATGGCGCAGGTTGAAGCGAATATTCCCAAAACATCCCAGGCTGATAGCATTGCCTGGTATTTCAACGACAAGCAAAAGCAGGACAGGTACAGGCTTTGGACAAATTCTAAAACAGTGAGCTACAACTATGGCAGCACGATGGGCGTGACCTGGGAGCTGCCTAAACAATTCAAATTAAGCGGCAATGTTACGCTGGCAAAGTTAGATCGCAGGGATCAGCAGGACGGGCTGGAAGACGGCTTTAACACTCCCCGCTGGATGTATAATTTAACGGTGGGAAATACTTCCCTCTTTACTCATTTCGGTTTCCAGGTAAACTACAGGTGGCAAACATCTTACCTATGGCAGTCTTCTCTCGCAACCGGAACCGTACCGGCTTATAGAACCCTGGATGCGCAGGTACAGTACCGAGACAAAACCAATAGGTTTCTTCTCAAACTCGGCGCAACAAATATTTTGAACAAGTATTATTATTCCTTTATCGGTGGTCCCGCCATTGGCGGATTTTATTATTGTACAACAATGGTTAACCTGTTTTGAGTTGTGTCACCTGATCGGGTCCGCTGGAATATTTATCATCTTAACCAATTTAAAACTTACCACTACTACCTGCTAAGGATACCCGCATTTATCAGCCGAATTATACCGCATACAGAATCATTGTAATACGTTAATACCCCGATCAAACGAGATCGAAAGGGTTAACTTTGTAAAAAGGTTTTTATGAAATTATTTTACCCCCGTTCAGTAAATTCCGCGTTATTGATAAGCATCGTCTCCTTAATGTTTGTTTCGTGTTCCAAGAAGATGATGTTCCAGAATTCATCCGCGGTGCCAGCGGCCGAAGGTGCTGTCAAATACAAAACAGACAGGAATAATAATTACGAGATCAAGGTAGACGTGAACAATCTTGCAGGCTCAGATAAGCTGATCCCGCCCCGCTCAACCTATGTCGTATGGATGGAGTCTGAAAAAAATGGCATGAAGAATTTGGGGCAATTAAAAAGTTCCAGTGGGATTTTTTCGAGTAAGTTGAAAGCATCATTAAGGGCAGTATCTGCATTTAAACCACGGCGCTTTTTTATAACGGCTGAGGACGATGCGAGCATCTCTTTTCCGGGGCCGCAGGTTGTATTGCGGACGAATTAACTTGTTTTACTTTCCTGGTAATCGACGCAACCTGCCATTGGGATCACCTGTTTAATTTCCTGCCTGTCGGCAGGAATAATTTTGTGGCCCGATAAATTTTCTGTTGAGATTTATTTTCCTGCCTAAAGCCCTTCCATAAAAAATACATTAAACCGGTGTCCATCCGGATCGGCAAACACGAACCCGTAATATCCTTTCCCAAAAGCCTCTGGTTGCGAAACCAGCGTGCCGCCCGCATTCCTGACTTCCTCCGCCCAGGCATCCGCCTCAGCAGTGCTGCTGGCCGATATTGTGAATATGATCTCATTAGCTTCTCCCGGATCCACCAGGGTGCCTTTGATGTTGGTCTGCAAAACATCTTTTAGAAAGAAGTGAATGACAAACTCCTTTTCACCAACGATAAAACTGGTAAGTTCTTCAGAAGATCCGTTTGGGGTAAATCCTATTTGAGTATAGAAGTTGGTTGTGCGTTCCAGGTTGTCTACGGCGAGATTAGCCCATATTTTTTTCGTTTTCATATTTTGTATTTATTGAAGTGGCGTATTTGATCTGTACAATGCCGCAACAACCATGCGCTTTTTTCCCAAGCTAAAATAATCGGTTCACTCAAAGTAACATCAACCCCATCCCCATCCCTACCCTGCTTTCGTCTTCAGGTACACCACATAAAGAATTAAAAGAACAATGAACAATATCACCTGGAAAAAATAGCCCAAAATATTTACCAGCAAACCTTTAAAAAAAGATCGTACTATTCCTAACCGATAGTATTGTGCGTAGGTCATCCAAAGACTTAACACCACCAATACAAAGGAAAGTCCGGCCGAATAACTCACAGGAACCTTGATGAAAATTGTAAAAAGTAAAAAGATGGCGTTGACCGTACAGACCTGCCCCATCGAAAGAATCATCATGGTAAAATGCTCCGCATAATTTTCTTTTCGCTTCTTGAAAAAAAGCCAACTGCTAAGAGCAATCAGCGGCATGGAAAGAAAGGTGATGATGTTGCCATTCTTCCGGAGAAAAACATTAAAGTCTGTCATTGCCTTACCCATTATACCAGGAATTTTTTGAGCACTGCCATTCGTGATGGTGTCCAGCTCATCGTAAAAACTTGACTTCGACATCAGGAAAAGGATCAGCCCCACGCTAAGAATATAATATTGGAAAGGATTGAACATCCGGCGTTTCCCATTGATATAGTCGAACGCGAGTTTACCCGGTGCTATCAACAGGTTACCCATAAATGGAAATATGCCTTTATCGGCATGGAGGAAAACATGGATCACATCATGTACGACGTGCGAAAGGGTAATGCGGTGAGCGTCTTTCTGTCCGCAGTTATTACAAAAATTTCCGACAAAGTCGTTACTGCAGTTCTTGCAAACATGCGCAATGGTAGTTTTGGTCACAGTCGCTATTTAATGGCTGAATACAACTTAAAGACGGAAAGATCGTAAAATTATGGTGATTTAAAAACCGGCTGTTGATGTCAAATTTTTAAGAAGTGCTGTTCAGCAAATATGTGCACTAATTTTTTACACGAATTAATTGCTTCAAAAGAGAGAAGACAGCTCACAGAATATCGCCGTGGAAATAAGCGCATCGGTGCAGTCTTAATCAGCCAGGGCTTTGAATATTTCATCCAAAGCCCGTTTAGAAAGGTTGTTGTCGATTGACCAATCCTGGTCACTATAATTAAAGTACGCGATCACGATCTCTTTTTCCGGGTGTACAAAAAGCGCTTGTCCACCAAAGCCTCCTTTCATCATCAATCCATCACTTGCGAGGTCCCACTGGTATGCCCATTTGAATGGCCCTATCGGGTTGACGATGGACGGTGCATCAAAAATTTCTTTTAACTGTGCGAAGGTTATGATGCTCTCTTTTTTTGAAACGATTTCAGGTTTCGTGAAGAGCATTCCAAAACGAGCAAGGTCCCGCAAGGTTGCCGAGATACCGCCGTGTGGCCAGGCAATTCCTCTGTCTGACAAACAACTGTACGCGTCGGGGGAAGCGCCCATCGGTTTCCAGATCAGCTCCGTCACCAGGTCGGCATATTTTTTATTCGTTACTTTTTCTACGAGCCAGCCAAGGACAAAAGTGTTGATATTGCTGTACTCAGCGTCGATGCCGGGAGCTTTTTCTTTTTTTAATTCCCTGATGAATTTGTAGACAGAGCCGGGCGTATTCGCTGCCACCGGTAAAAGGCCCAGCGCCGATTCGAGTTGATAGGTTCTATGTTGGGGATTTGAAAATGGACCGGTCTCGAAATCAATGGATGCACTGTCCATCCCCGAGCGCATGTTTAAAATATCTTTCACGGTGATCCCCTGCCAATCCGAACCTTTCAATTCGGGAATGTATTTTTCGATGGATTCATCCCGGTTGATGCGCCGTTCGTTAATGAGCCGTGTTACAAGAGAGGCGGTGATCACCTTGGTGACGGACTGCAATGAGTGCTGCTCTTCGGGCAACATTGAAAAATATTTTTCATAAACGATCTTACCTTTTTGAACCACGATAAAACTGGCGATGTGCAACTTGTTTAAATAGCTGGCAAAATAGAGCGTGTCTTTCTTCGATTTAATGAGGATGTTGTCAATTGACTTTTTGGGAGCCAACTGGAATTGATAAGGCACTGCCGCTTTATGAATCATGGCCACGGGGAAAAATTCCGACATATACCTGAAACTGTAGTGCGACAATCTTCCTCCAACATCCCACCGGCTCTTCCTGATGCTGTCGTGAATTGCTTCGGATTCTGCCGGGGTAAATATCAATTGTTGTCCGAAGCTGCAGAATTGCCATCCGGCAAAAATTAAGACCAGGAAGGTCTGGATAAAAGTTTTCATATTGTAAACCAGGGTGAATCTTGAAATAAATACAATGAATTACATGAAGTTATTGATTAATCGTAGTGAGCGGAACATACAATAAGTGCTGATTTCAACCGCCAAAATTTAAAGGCGAACGGTAACGGCTAACCGCGTTTCGCCGAAGGTTAGCGTTCACCTGGAAAATGGTTTTCGTTCCGCCGCTGGAGAAGTGTCGGCCCTGGTTCAAACTGCGTATATGGGCCTGCGGGAGTGTTTAGCTGGAGATATCGCTATCTTACGGATGAAAACATTGCTTTGATGCAGCTACGAATTCTTGCAAAAATCATCCTGTCCGCCTTTGTGCTGCTTATGCTTGATATTAACCAGGCGCAGGCGCAATGCTCCCCTGCTATTGGTGCGCCACCGTCCAAAGCGTTCTTCCACACCGGCGGCAGTAATCCGGGCGAGGCTGACAGCAAGTGGATGATCGCTACCGATTCCCTCAATGGAAATTACAAAGCAGCCATCGTCATGACCGGTCTTTCTTCTGAATATTATAACCCGCAAACCTGGCTTTCATTCAGTCCTACCGGTGAACATGGTGGCAGCATTTACCTGTTCTATAAACTCGAGTTCAACCTTGCCTGCGCAAATCTCTGTGGCAAAAGCTACAACGACAATGACGCGTTTTGTTTAAACCTTGACCTGTATGCGGATAACTCTGTTTTTGAGATTTTTGTGAATGGGGTTCCACAAAGTGGCAACCTACCGAATGTGCCGGTGCCCAACCCGTTCAATCCTAACATGACGCCAAAAGATAAAACCACGGTTGTTTTGTGCCAGGGTTGGAAAGCAGGAGCGAATTCGCTCGTTATCCAACTTGCTTCTTCGGCGACGGTAGCGGGCTTACTCGTGGAAGCGTCAACCGAGGATGTTGCAGCGCCAAATGCAGACACGGTAGCTGTTAGCATCTGCGAAGGCGAAGGTTACAATTTTGGTAACAAGGTGTTGACTGCTGCAGGTTATTATTTTCAAACATTTACCAACCCGAACGGTTGCGATTCCAGCGTGGTGCTCAACCTGTCTGTGCAGCCGGTGAAGGGATCCACCATTGATACTGCCATCTGCGCCGGGCAGAGTTTCCTGGGCTATAATCAAACGGGAAATTATGTAACCCGGTACCCCGGGACAAATGGGTGCGACAGCATCCGAACGGTAAACCTGGTTGTTCAGGATAAGCCGGCACCTACCCTGCAGCCAAAGTATGTTCTTTGTGCAGGAGATTCCCTTGCATTGAATCCCGGCGACTTCCTTAGTTACACCTGGCAGGATGGATCGGCCAACGAAAATTTCGTTGTTTCAAAACCCGGTAGTTATTCAGTAACTGTTACGAATACCTGCGGAAGTACGCTGCAGCAGGTGCTGGTTGAAGAGGGTATGTGTACAGTGTATTTCCCCTCGGCTTTTACACCGAACGGAGATGGAAAAAATGATCGGTTTAAAGTATTGACCAGTGGAGCGTTGCTCGATTTTGAGTTGACGGTGTTTAACCGCTGGGGCCAGGTTGTATACAAGTCAAATGATCCAGCAGCAGGTTGGAACGGCACCATTCAAGGAGTAAAGCAACCGCCTGGCGGCTTCACGTGGATCTGTCGTTTCACTACCACGAAAGGAGCGGCTGAACGAAGGGGCAAACTTGTTTTGTTGAGATAAGGAAGATGAAACTTTTTGGGGCGTTTTACAAAGGAGACCAGGAGTGAAGCGCATCTTCGCCCAAGACTCAACTTTTGCCCGATGTAGTGACGTAAGGACAAAGCATTCCTCCACCCAGCTTTTTGGGACTACTTAGGCTAACGAGTAGTTTCTTTGTCAATCGGATTATTTTCTTATGGCATAAAAGACGTAGGGCAAGAGCAACAGACACAGAAGGAAAAGCAACCAGATACGACCGGCAAAAAGATCATAGTCATGTAAAAGATATTCCCAGGATTTACCAGTAAACCGACCCAAGGAAAATTCAAAGGCAACTGTCAATACCACCCATACAAAACCGATCAACAGGGCCTGTTTAACATCCTGAATGTTCAACTGTGGAAACACCAACCACACATATATTGAACAAAGAACTATCAGTGTCACAGTTGATGACTGGTGCGCCCGAAATTCAGTGAAATGTTTTGTAAACACCAATTCTCTTAGTGTTGCATTTGCAAATGCAAGTACTATCATTGGTAGCCAAAACAAAAAATGTTTAATAGCCATATATTAGAAGTTGCCAGGTTAGAATATTTGATACTGATGTGTAATTATTTCAAAAACAAAAAAAAATATAACAATGCAAAGCGAGGTGCCGTAACTCAATACTTCGTGAAATGTTTACCGTAAGAAACAGGTGACTTGCAACAGATGAATAATAACCAAAGCGCTTGATAACCAAAATCCAAGTAGCCCCAATCAACAACCAATTTGCATAGCTTTCTTCAACCAATAGTTCTCAAGCCTAAAGTTGGAAAAATGAAAAATAACCAGGGATGATCGATGTCATTTGAAAAAGTGATACCGATCAGGGGTTTGCATCTCCAGAGGCAGTGAGTTGTAGTTCCCTGGAGCCAGACGGTGATGTAAGTCGACTAGCAGCTAACAAGCGGTATCTGCGACCTCCCCGAACTACTGATGCTTTTATTCTTTTAAGTTTTCTTCCAGGGATTAAATAAAATTTTTGTGTACGCTTCCGGGTCATTAGAACTTTTCCTGGCTAAAAAGTTACCAGCAAAAGCTCCAGCAATTAATCTCGCGGGAGCGCTACCCGAATAGATCATTGTATCGAAGGAGCTTCTCCCCTTTCGTTTCTATTACCTATACCATTTCGAAGTCTTCTGCCGATTTAGTTCTCCTGAATTAAAAAGCATACTTCCGTGATAACTTTCCAACTGGCGGTGAGTACCTTCATGCAACCTGACTGCTTCGCCGCAGCAAGTAAATGAACAGGATTATGAAAAAGGTTTTATTGGTAGAAGACGACCTGGAGATCTCCGGTCTTTTGAGCCTGCATTTCAAATTGCACAGCTACCAGTTCAGTTGTTGTGCCGATGGAATGGAAGCCTTGGACCGTATTAAAAGTGAAACCTTCGATCTCCTCATCCTGGACATCACCTTGCCAGGAATAAGCGGGATTGAAATTTGCAGAAAAGTAAGAACAGAAGACAGCTTGTTGCCCATCATGATGCTCACCTCCAACAGTGATGAAATGGATAAGGTACTTGCACTAGAATTAGGAGCCGATGATTATGTTACCAAGCCTTTTGGGATCATGGAGCTTATGGCCCGTACCAAGGCCTTGCTGAGACGGAGAAGTATTGGTGAAGTAACAGATGTTGTGCAACAGCAAGACCTTATTTTTAAAGATCTATGCATCGATCAAAAAAAACGAAAAGCCTCTCTTAAAAATAAACGGCTCGACCTGACACCTAAGGAATTTGACCTGTTGCAACTCCTCGCCACCAACCCGGGCAAAACCTATAGCCGCAACGAATTGCTTGAACTCATCTGGGGAATGGCTTTTGCCGGCTATGAACATACCATCACTTCCCATATCAATCGCCTGCGTATTAAGATCGAACCCGATCTGCAAAACCCGCAATATATTTTAACCTCCTGGGGCACCGGGTATAGATTTTCGGAATGAAGGAAAAAAATTACAGCATATTCAGCCAGATCGGTATCCTGGTTTTTGCGATCATAACAATACTCAGCTTGTTGTTTATGTGGTTGACCTACCTGAGCGTCTCAAATTTTCACGAGGCGAGTACTCAATTATTAAATAAAGATGTCGCGGCGCATATCGCCAGGTTTACCTCGCCCTTCATTAACGAAGGAATAGACAAAAAAAAGGCGGATTCTGTTTTTTATGATGCAATGGTGTTAAGTCCAAGTGTGGAAGTTTATTTTCTTGATACTACGGGGAAAGTCATCGCCTATCATGACAATGAGAACCCGCTGCAGTCAGGTAAAATATCTGTTGACCCGCTGCGGCAGCTCATCGCCACAAGAGGAGAAAAATACATCAAGGGGCCAGACCCTCGGGAGCGACACAGGCCCAAAATATTTTCCGCCGCCGAGGTCAGGAATGGATCAAAATTGCTGGGCTACATCTACGTTATTCTCGGCAGCAATCGTAACCTAAACCAAATGCTTTTTTCCACCTATTTCAATGGCCTGTTGTTCAAGGTGCTCATCGCGATAGTCCTCCTCTCTATCATTTTTGCGTTTGTTTACATCAATCGCCTCCGGCGGAATTACGACAGCGTGCTGCAAACCCTCGACCGTTTTCAGCAAGGAGATTTCAGTGCCCGTTTTAATGTGAAAAAATATACTGAAATGACACCAGTGACCACCACCTTCAATACCATGGCCGACCTGTTGGTGCTGAATATTGACAAGCTGACCCAAACAGGAAAGGAGCGCAAGGAGTTTATTGCCAACATTTCGCATGATCTGCGTACACCCCTATCCGTTGCCCGCGGGTATACCGAAACCTTGCTCATGACCACCACGCAGCCGGCTTTGATGAAAGAAGAATATTTGCAACTGGTGTATCGAAAAATAAGACAAGTTGAAGATATGGTGATGCAATTGTTTGACCTGTCAAGGATCGATTCTGTGGAATTCAACTTAAAGAAAGAACCCTTTGTGTTCTCCGAAGTTTTACAAGAGATCGTTTATGAGAGTGGCGCTGCTGCGCAGGAAAAAGAAATTAACCTGGACGACTCGCAGATCAAAAATTCAGACTGGATATTAGCTGATATCAAGCTAATGGAAAGAGTGATCGAAAACCTGATGGTAAATGCGCTCAAGTACACGCCGGCCCAGGGCATCATAAAAGTGGAGATCGAAAAAGAAAACGAGTTGCTCAGTTTTTCAATCAGTAACTCAGGCGTTGACATAACCCCGCAGGTAAATACCTGGTTTAACAGCACCGAAAAAGACGTTTTTGCCAGCCGCCCTCCCGGCATTGGGCTTGGACTTCTTATTGTAAAAAAGATCCTGATGCTGCACGGTTTTAACTACCAGTTGCGCTCGCATGAAGATGGATTGAATTCCTTCACGATCTCCATGCCCCTGCATCATAATGCGGCTGAGCTTCCCAATTAAATTTCTCCCAGCAATTCTCATTTTTTCGTGATACTTAAAGGATGTAAAGGGCATCATTCCGTGATATCATTTCACTGACTTTGATCAACCTTTGTTGAAGACGAATCAGCCCGCGCAATAATTTTTGCCTGCGTGCTGCTAACAAACAATCTTCACCATCAATTTAAAAAAATGAGACAAACAGTAAACACGGTGCTAAGCCTCGCAGTTCTTTCAGCAACTTTATTCTCCTGCCAAAAACAACGCCAGGAAGAAAGTTTTTTACCAGAAAAATTGAGTTCAGCATCGAAATTAAAAATTAATCCCAGGACAGGTTTTGTGTATACCATGAGCAATGAAATTTCGGGTAACCGGGTACTGCGGCTATTTCAGAAACCCAACGGAACCCTGGCGTACGCCGATGCAGTAGCTTCTGGCGGAAATGGAACAGATGCAGGGTTGGGCTCCCAGGGTTCGGTAACGATCGATGCTTCACACAATTGGTTGTTTGCAGTAAACCCGGGCAGCAATTCCGTGTCTTCGTTCCGCATACATGAAGATGGTTCACTTACCCTTGCCAACACTGCTGCAACTCAGGGCACCATGCCAATCAGTGTTACAGTCAGTGACGATCTTGTTTACATTGTAAATAGCACCAGTTCCAATATTGCCGGGTTCCGGTTAGGGAGTAATGGGGCTTTGAGTTTTATTGACGGCTCCAATCTTTCGTTAAGCCAAATGAATGCCGGCCCCGCGCAGATCAGCTTTACACCGGATGGCGGAAAATTGATCGTTACTGAAAAAATGAGCAACAAAATTTCAACGTATATGGTCAATGCATCAGGTGTTCCTTCTACATTGGTTAGCACTAGCTCTGCCGGCACCACGCCGTTTGGTTTTGCCTTCGCAGGAAACAACACGATCGTTGTGACAGAAGCTGCAGGTGGTATGCCAAATGCCTCCACCGTTTCTGCTTATTCCGTAAATGGTGCAACAACGCTTACAGGTGGGCCAATTCATGCCGATCAAACAGCTGCATGTTGGGCAACTGCCACCAGCGATGGCCGGTATGCATACGTTACCAATACGGGCAGCAACACCATTTCTTCTTTTTCAGTTGCTGCTTCAGGTAAAATTAATTTATTGGAAAAAGTAGCGGCCAATACCGGTGCCACACCAATCGACATCACTCTAAGCGGGAACGAATTTTATCTCTACAATGTTAACGCCGGTGCTCATTCCATTACCCAGTTCAGAATAGGTGGTAATCCAAACCTGAATAAGATCGGTGAATACACGAACCTTCCCGCCCACGCGGTTGGTATTGCAGCTTTTTAATAACCATTTAAAAAAAATAAAATGAAATACATAATCATAGCTTTTGCCATGCTCAGCATTGGCTTCAACGCAGCCGCACAAAATGAAACAGGCGGAACAACAACTGCCCCCAAAATGAAAAGCAAAACCTCTATGCACGATTGTGTGATGATGAAGGACAATAAAATGATGCTACAGGTGGATGGTAAAATGATGGAAATGGACAAAGATCTTGCCATGAAAAACGGCACCATGGTCATGATGGATGGTTCCGTGAAAATGAAAGACGGCGCTGAACTGATGTTAAAGAACGGGGAGATGATGGATATGAATGGAAAGGTCAGCATGATGAAAATGCCAAAGATGAAAGGTAAGATGAAACGCAAAATGTGATCAACGGCCTTGAGACCTAAGTAACTGATCAACTCTTCGTTTATAGGAAGCAGGTGAACACCTGCAGGAAGATCTAGAACAGTGCAAACAAAGTATACGCGAGCCTGCATTCCGGGATAACTGGAATGCAGGCTCGCGTTTTTTCTTATTCAGTTGGGTCGTAAATAGTCGCCGGTAATTGTTGAGCCTGGCTGTTTATACATTTTTTTGCGAAGCGAACTACCCGCGACCTGCTGCGGATACTTACTTAATTCAATGGAAGATTATCCGTACACAAAATACGGGTGTTCATCAATTTGAGTTCCTGTACTCATTGGGTGTCATCCCGGTCTTTTGTTTGAATAGCCGGGTAAAATGTTGCGGATATTTAAATCCCAATTCATACGCGACTTCGCTGATGGATTTATCGAGATCAAAGATGCGATCTTTCGCCACATCAATTACTTTAGCCTGGATATATTCCTGGGCTGAGCGACCAGTTTGCTTTTTGATCAGATCTCCAAAATAGCCGGCTGAAACATGTAGGTGTTTCGCACAATCAGCAACGGATGGCAGACCAGCTACTTGCGCTTTGTCGCTCGAAAAATGGTCATCCAGCAGAGTTTCAAATCGCTCCAAAATACCCTGGTGTGCTTTCTCCCGCGTTATGAATTGCCGATCATAAAAACGAACACCATAGTTCAACAATAATTCAATATTATCAACCAATAGTTTTTTACTGTGTTTATCGATCGCGTAATGACCAGCATAGAAGGCTCGTTTTTCCAACGGGCCAAAAAATTACGAATGCTAATTTTACGGGAACTGCATATTTGCAATCGTTGATCGTGGCAGATAGTCTGAACCCTGTCACGGTTGGTAATGTGACTTTTGAGCCGGGTGCAAGAACCAAGTGGCATTTACATCCAGGGGGACAGATCCTTTTGGCAATTGACGGTGTTGGGTACTACCATGAAAAAGGCCAACCTAAAAAAATACTTCGTAAAGGCGACGCGATCAAATGTCCGCCAAATATCCTGCACTGGCATGGAGCAAGCCCCGACACAGCGTTTGTACAGGTCGCGATTGGCAATAATGAGAAGGGAGCAGTTCGATGGCTCGAGGAAGTAACAGATGCTGTTTATCATCAATGATCAACCTGGCAATTGAAAGTTTATAACACAAACAAGTCAGTTGAATGACCCGTTTGTGTTGACAGGTTTGCAAAATTCCCTCGCCTTTTTACATTGCATGTGTAAAAGAAATCCAGGATGCAATTTCAGCGCCTATATCGCAATAGGCCAAAGCCTAGATGATCCGTTCTCCTGCACAAAGCGATAAACACTCAGATGCTTGCTCCGGGCTAATGTGCTGCTTCCTGTTTGTGTTGCGACATGTTGGATAATAATTCCTCCAGGTTTTTCAAGGTTATCGCGATTCCCTCTTTGAAACCCATTTCAATCATTTTCTCCATGCGGGTGAGCGACTCGTTGTAAATACTGATACGGACGGTTGTGATCCCATCTTGCTCATTGAAACTCAGGTCCCATTCAGAACCTGGTAATTCTGGTTGCTCATCTTTATCGGCAAAAGCATTCAGCATTTTAAAGTTTGTCTTGGGCGTGATGGAGGTGTATTGCTGGAGAGACCACCGCTCCGCGCCTTCCGGGCTCACCATGGCGTAAAATCTGCGCCCGCCAACTTCAAAATTCATGTGCTTTGTTTTTGACTCAAAAGGTTTTGGTGCCCACCATTGGTCAAGAATTTCCTGCTTTGTATAAGCATCCCAAACCAGCGAAAGGTCGGCGTCAAACTCCCGTTCCAACACCGCTGTTTTTGTTTCTTTGTTAAGGTTGAAATTAAATTGCAAATCCTTTTTCATTTTTTCTGTTTTTTTATTGTTGATAATACATTGTCAAGTTGCCTGAACCGGGTTTCCCAGATCTCCCGGAACTGGATCATCCATTTATCTACTTCTTTCATTTTTTCAATTTCAAGTGAATAATAGATCTCCCGGCCCTGCTGTTGCTGTTTTACTAATTCGCATTCTGTGAGTATGCGCAAATGTTTCGAAACAGATTGCCGACTCGTATTGAAGTTTTCCGCCAGCGCATTCGGCGTCATCGCCTGCAAGGCAATCAAGGCAATGATGGCTCTCCGTGTCGGGTCTGCTAACGCCTGGAAAATATCACGTCTCATACATTTTAAATATTGAGGTTGAGAAACCGTTCGGTTGCAAATATATGCGCAACTATTCGGTTTCGCAATAATTTTCTTAAAAATATTTTAGAATGAAATTTTGATCGAAAGAAAGGTGATACCATGTCCGAAAAGACCCTCAGTCTGCAACCGGCAGTACTTTGTTTTTCCTAAACAATACTGCGAATCATTTTGACGATTGCTTCTTAAACTTCACAATGGTGTTGTTCAAAATATCCCCCACAAATATGTTTTCCTCCTCGTCAATGGCAAGGTCGTGGTACCAGCAAACCGGGCCGGTGTAATCTCCACTTCTTCCAAACCTGGTTTGAACCTTGCCCTTCTTGTCAAATACAAAAATGTCTGAACCACGGTGCCGGAGTTTTAAAAAATTGTACTCATCAACAGCAAATAATTTCGACTGGTGTTTGTCAAATGCGACAGCGCAGATCGCTCCAAAACTTTCGTTTGCATATTGCGTTTTAAACTTTCCAAGAGAATCAAAAACCTGGATTCGCTCATTTTCCCTGTCCGCTACGTAAAGGTTTCCAGTGCTGTCAAGACTGATGCCATGAGGAATTTCAAATTCACCGGTTCCCGTTCCTTTTTTTCCAAACTCAAACAAGTATTTCCCCGCCGGGGAGAATTTCACGATCCTGCTATTCCCATACCCATCACTCACATAAAACGATCCATCGGCTTCTATGGCGATGTCTGTCGGCATGTCAAAATGGGTACGGTCATTTCCAGCAATCCTGGCTTCACCAACTGTCATCAGAAGTTTACCATCGGGATCAAATTTAAACACCTGTTGAAGCCCGACATCGGTCAACCAAATATTATTCTCCTTGTCAACTTTCAAACCGTGGGGCATGATGAAAATATTTGCTCCCCAGCTTTTGATGAGCTCTCCCGTTTCTTTATGTATCACCAGGATTGTAGTGTGCTGAATTGGAGTGCCTGGCATCGGGCCAACTAAAGGCCAGCGCCGGTCCGCTCGATGAAAGACGACGATGTGTTGATCGGCATCAAGGGCAATGCCTGTCGGATTGCCCAAAACTAAACCTGCAGGTAAGTGCAACCAATCCTCTACAATTTCATATTTGGTGATACCGTCCAAAGCGCTACCCTTTTTTACAGGTTGTAAAAAATACACAGCCAATAAAATTCCACCTACCACGAACAGTATATAAATTATTTTCTTCAACATTTGAACAAACTGGTGAGCCTTGAATGTAAGGTAAGCTTTGAGGATGCAGCTGATCCAAAACCGGCTAAGTTTTTACTCCGAATAAAATAGCATTAATAAAATTGAGAAAAAGAAAGCGCCAGGTTTTGCGTTATTTTTAGAAACTAAACAAAGCCGATGGCAAGCCAGGAACAATTAGAATTACTTGAACAAGGTGTACCCGCCTGGAATGCCTGGCGCTCCGCCCACCCCAACGAAAAAATTGATTTGATGTCGGCCGATCTGTTGCAGGCAGATTTGTCGGGTATAGATCTACATGACGCGGATCTCCGCCGGATGAATTTAAGGGAGGTCAATCTCAGTGATGCTGACCTGCGCGGAGCCGACCTGTATCGCTCGAATATGAACCGCGTGAAACTGGTTGGCGCTAAACTCTCGGGTGCTAACCTCTACCGGGTGTACCTGGGCAATGCCGATCTTACCAATGCCGATCTCACAAATGCAAACCTGCAAATGTCCCTCCTATCCCAGGCAACGATAGAAGGAACTTCCCTACAGAAAGCACTCGTTCATGGTATTTCCACCTGGGATTTAAAAGGAACACCTGCGAACCAGTCTGAGCTTGTGATTACCAGGGATAACGAACCCATCGTAACGGTTGATGATCTGAAGATGGCGCAGTTTGTTTATTTGTTACTGACCAACGGAGATATCAGGAGCGTGATACACACCGTCACCTGTAAGGCCGTACTCATCCTCGGCCGCTTTTACGAGGAACGTAAGATCGTTTTGGACGCCTTGCGGGAAGAGTTGAAAAAAAATGACCTCGCCCCCATTATTTTTGACTTCGTCCCCTCAGACAACCGGGACCTGACTGAAACCGTGCAACTGTTGGCCAGTATGTCAAAGTTTGTCATCGCGGATCTTACAGATGCCAAAAGTATCCCGCAGGAATTATCGCACATCATTCCCTTTTTTCCTTCTATTCCCATTCGACCCATCTTATTGAAAAACGAGGGCGTATACGCTATGTTTGAACATTGGGAAAAATTCAATTCCGTGCTGCCAATTTTTTATTACAAAGACAGATATGATCTCCTTGAAAATCTCCAGGTGGAAATACTGGATGTAGTGGAGAATTGGAAAAATGAAACCGATAAAAAAAACGACGCAGCGCGAAAATTACTTGCTCAACAGAAAAAATTCAGTGAGTTAAAAGAATCAAATCCCGAGCTGTACAAGCAGTTGCTTGAAACTGGAGTGATAGTTTCCTGAGATTTTTTACAAGTAACAATATGCGCAATTTTCTTTGGTGGATATTGAACGGCAACAGCGCATTGTTGTAAGATGTTGCAACGCGGCTGTTGACTTGCCTGTTTCTTCTCGTCCCCTGGCCCGATTACTTCCCTAAATTCAGGACGGCAAAATGGAGGCTATCCTGGGTTTAGCCGTTGGTTATTTTATGGGTAAGATGATCGTGATCGTTGTACCTACATTTTCTTCAGAGTCCACTTTTATTTCGCCGTTATGGGCTTTCACGGTGTCGTACGCCAGGCTCAAACCCAGTCCTGTACCCTGTCCTGTTGGCTTCGTCGTAAAAAATGGTTGAAATATTTTTTCAAGTATCTTCTGCGTGATGCCATTGCCGTTATCTTCTACGCTGATATGAATATTGTTATCAACTCTTCGTGTTCCAACTTTTATAAGTGGCTTGTAAGTCCCGGTATTTCCTGCTCCCTGTTCCAGGGCAATTTTTTTCTGATTTAC
>JAURWD010000335.1 GCA_030655145.1 Ferruginibacter sp. | reverse complement strand
TTGCGGTAAATATTCAAACCGATTGCGCCTGGATTCATGGAAAAACCGGAAGCCTAAAGTTTGTGCTAAACCTGCACAAGTTGCTGGCTAATAAAGAAACCGGCACACCGGTTCCTGTAAAGGGTGGGTTTGCCAGTCATGGAGCAACGCAAAGATTAACAGCATTACTTTTCATCGATCGGTCAATTCCTTTCGCCACTCATTTTCCTGCATTCCGCGGAACACTGAAGGCAGGCTTCCGCACATCTTTTGCAATGATCCATATTGTGTTTTGCGCACTCATCGCCGCAAGCCGTACAGATTTCAGCGCAAATACCGCAAAGTTCTTTCGCGGTTTTACCGCCGATGCTCATCACCTGGCCGGCCGCATAACAGATGGCTGCGCATTCCATATCAAGTTGAATACATGTCACCATCATTTTTGCATCCTGTTCCTGCAGGCAGGCAGATGCACACTGGTTGCAGATAAAGGCACACCGCAGGCACGCATCAATGCAAGCCTGGTACTGTTGATTCATTTCCATAAAAAAAAATAGTGAAATAATAAATAAACTACACGAATAATAAATCCGCTTGTTATAACGCATTTTATAAACCAACAGAGACCATGCCGTGTTGGGTAGCGAAGGCAGGGAAAATGAATCGTAATGATGGGCCTTTGCAGATTGCAGAAAAAGGGAATTGCAGTTTGCGCTTTGTCCATCGGGCAAAACAAACGCTATTGCATTCTACATATATGTAAGCAAAGCAGAGCGACCGATTTAATTCCAGGGATATCCTCATTCACCAATGAAACACGATCCCTGAAGTCGGCATTTAAGGGGCTTACAATTTCGCTTGTCTTTTGCGAAATGCTGCCAGCTCAGTATGGAGCCTTTTTTGAGCGTCGGTCACCGAAATGTTTAATGCTGCTGCAGCATCATGCAGGCTGCTGCCGGCACGAAAAATCAAGTGTAGGAGCACGAATTCATTTGGATGTACGCAGGGTTTTGGCAGTAGATCCAGACGCTTCATGTGCTCCACCGTAAATTCTTTAGTGAATTTAATTGCGGAACCCAGCGATGACTGGGAAACCGAATTGATGGTTTGTTGAAATTTGAAAAAGGTATCTGAAAATATCACGCCTGCAATTTCCTTATCGTTGGTCAGGCTTAAAACTACAGCGTACATAACGCCTGAAAATTTCTCGTACAACATTTCTGTTGCGATCTTTTTGCTAGTTGAACGGGTAGTAGGGCGCAAGGGGAAACAAGATGAATTGCCTGTAAACTTCCCAATAGCATGCCCGAATTCCTGGGCAATAAGTTACCCAGGCCAGCGGTAGTTGGAAGATCTCGCATTTATTTCTTCCGCAAGGATATGATTTTGACCTTTCTAAAATTTTTACCGGGATGCCCCGGTGTCTCTATAAACAGAAACAACTGCCTGGTTTGCTTTCAAACAAAATAAATCTTTCACTCTTTTAATCCCCAATGACTGGCTTTACGGTATGATTGACAGATACTGGTTCTTTTCAGTGGTGCATACAGACGCGATACCCCTAAAAGTTTGCCGATCATTGAATTGCGAACTTCAGTTAATGCACCTAAACCACCATCGAATTAGGTGTAGGAAAATATAAAAAGAGCTTTAATTTTAAATTAAAATCAACTCATATGAACTGGTTTATATTGATTCCCGTCTGCATCATTATCTTGGTGTTGATCATTTTCCTGGTGAAGCGCAACTTCAAAGACCAAAAAGACCTGGAACATAAACTGAATGAGGATTACCCGAAACCGAAAGGGCATGTCGACGACATTGAAGTAGATAACATCACCAAGTAACTTTACTGCTCAAGCGACCACATCCGCTTCCAAAAAAGCAGGTTTCGCCAGCCCTGTGAAATTGAAATGTGAAACGATTTGGAGGGGCGAACATCTACCAGGCAGTATGGACATTGCAGGAGAAAAAATTAAGGGCAGTGGTTGTATAAACGCAACGATAACTGATATGCAAGCTTCAATAAAACACCAAAACAATCAGCTGATTGTCACTCTGCAGGCAACACGATACAAAACTCCGTACCCTTGCCTACTTCACTTTTGACACTGATAAGTCCATGATGGTTATCAACAATTTTTTTGCATAAGGCGAGACCGATGCCTGTGCCGGAATAAGATTCCCTGGTATGAAGGCGTTGGAAAATGGTAAAGATCTGGTTCGCGTATTCTTCTTCGAACCCTATGCCATTGTCTTTAAAGCTGAGCTCGATATAATTTGAACCCTGGTGTAACTCTTCTTTATTTTTAACTTCGGCTACCGATAAATTTTTTGACCTGATTTCTATCTGCGGTTCCCCCTTATTAAACTTGAGGGCATTGCTAACCAAATTGTGAAACAACTGCTGGATCTGTTGTGGCACTGCATTGATCACCGGTAGACTGCCAAACTCGATCTTCGCTTTTTTCTCTTCGATCGCAAGCTCCATATCCTGCAATACATGTTTCAGTATTTCCTCCAGGTTAGTTTCAGCAAACTGGTGATGCACCTTGATCAGCCTTGAATAGTTCAATACATCTTTGATGAGGGTGGTCATTCTTTCGGAGGACATCTCAATCTTACTAAGGTATTTTTCTACTTCTTCCTTGTTACCAATATTGCGTTTTACCAAACTTGAAAAGGACCTGATTTTTCGCAGGGGTTCCTGCAGGTCATGACTTGCTATGTAAGCAAATTGTTCGAGGTCATGATTTGATTTATTTAATTCAAATACTTTTTCTTCCAGGTTTTTCTGGTACTTTAACAACTGCTTTTGGGCATCCTGGAGTTCCTTGTTATTCTTTAAAGTTTCTTCTACTCGTTTTTGCGAATTGATGTCTACAAAAAAACCCGTCCAGCTGATCAATTGGTTGTCTTCATTTTTCACCGGCGTAAGGGAGATCAGGTGCCAGATAAAATCGTCTTTGTCTTTTACTTTAAGTTTTGCCTGGGCTGTAAAAACCGTTGGGCTCACCATTGCCTTGTCCCAATCTTCCCTGATTTTTTTGCTGTTGGAAATATCCAGGAACGTAAGCCAGGATAGTTTGTCCGCTTGTAACTCTCCTATCTTGAAAAAGTCCAGCAGCCACTTATTACCATAATTAAGAAAACCAAGTGAATTGGTGGTGAAGATCATCAGCGGCAAAGTGCGGGTAAGATCGCGGTATTTATTTTCACTGTTCCGTAGTTTTTCCGACACTTCCAGTAACATGATATTCTTTTTCCTCACCTCATCATAAGGGGAGATGGCAATTTCAGTCTTGAAATATTTTTGGATGGAATCCAGTTTGCCCTCATTGATTAAGGCGCTAAAACCAATGGACTGCACAAAACTTATTTCCGTTAACGGCCCTGTTTTAATGATGCTCACGTGGTCGATTAAACGCTTTGCATATCGTACTGACTCCGGGTGATCCTTATCAAAATTTACTTTGGAAATGATGCCAGCGATCAATTCTTTTTTATTGGTTTTACTGACATTTATTTTTAGGTCGAGAAAGGGTTTATCTTTTTTGTCTTTGATCACACACCGGGCTATCTCTGAAACCGCGGTGGCAAAAGAGGTCTGTAACAAAACCGAGAGGCCGCAGAGTTCCGCCAATTTCATGCTTTTTTTATACGCCAGCATCAAATCCATTTCGTTTTCCAGGCTCACTTTTACGATATCCATTATGTTACTTTTACGATTAAGACCGTCATATCATCTGTGCGCCGGGCATGATCTTTATAAATAGCTGCCGCGATGATCATCGGATCGTATTTCAGGATGGAAGGATATTTTACCAGGTCCCACTTCGTTTTAATTCCATCTGAACAAAAAATCATCATTTGAAATTTCTCCAGATCCCAGATAGTGTTTTCTAGCCTTGTGGGAATATTAACACCAATGATCCCATTATTAGAGATATAATTTCTATTCTCTAAACCTTTTTGCAGGCGGGTGTGGATATTACCTATACCGCAAACTTCCCAGGTTTTGCTGTCGAAGTTTATCACAGCCAGCGTACCGACCAGCCCCCGGCTTTTTTTAATCTCCACATGTATCTCTTTTACCAGTTCCGCCGGATCACAACTCATGGTGCCCCTGAAAGCCTTGATTGCCTGGTCAACAGCATCTTTCGCATGTGGCCCATGGCCCAGCCCATCCGCTGCCAGTATCATCACTTTATCCTCCAGGAACCGAACGGCCGCGCCATCACCACAGACCACCTGTCCCGGTAATGCCACGTTTATGCACCGAACTACCAGTTTTGATGGTTTATTCGTAGGCCCTTTTTGCTGGTTACTGGTAAATCGCGAATAGATAATGGTTCCCCATCCGGGCTGCGAATATAGTTGTGAAAAATCGCTCAGCCTTGCTATCGCACCAAGTCCCTGGCCTAATGAATTATTAGTTGATACGCCGTCTCTTGAGGAAAAGCCAACGTCTTTGATTCCAGGCCCGTTGTCGATGCAAAGCACTTCAAACAAATTATCTTCTTCGTGCCTGCATAACCGGTAGAGGAGTTCGCCGCCGCCAGCATATTTGATGAGGTTAGAAAGCATTTCGGCCACCACAATATCAATTTCACCGGTTCTTGTCTCAGAGAATTTCTCTTTAACAAGGTTATGAATCTCTCTTTTTAAAAAGGCCAGTTGGCTGCGGTCGGTTACAAGTTGACTTTCAAACAATAAATTATCCATTCTTCCATTTTACCACGGTGACTGTAGTTCCTTTGTTAATCTCAGACCATATTTCAAATTCACTCATCAGTCGTTTAGTTCCCGGTAATCCGAGGCCCATGCTCCGACCGGTAGTGAACCCATCCTGCATGGCTTTTTTAATATCCGGTATGCCCGGCCCTTTGTCTTCGAAGATCAATCTTATACCGCGATCGCGGGAGGTGCTTAAAATTTCGATTTTGGCAACACCGCCTTTTCCGTATTTCAACATATTACGAACCAATTCACTTGCGCCGGTGATCAACTTAGTTTGATTTACCAGGCCCATGCCGATCTTTACAGCGGCCTCCTTGACCCTGTTACGAAAAGGAACAACATCCTGCTCCTTCACGATAACCATCTGGTCTTTACTCAGAACTATCGCTGTTGTCGTCATGTTCTAAATCTTCGTCTTCTTCGTTTTTGTTAAGAAGAAGTTTTGAGTTTAGCAATTCCATTCCTTTTTCTACGTTCAATGCGGCGTGTACGCCTTTTAGTGGCAGGCCCAGTTCAACCAGCGTTATGGCGACGGCAGGTTGCATACCCACTACCACAGTTTCTGCATCCATGATCTTCGACATGGTGGCAATATTGCCCAATATTCGCCCCATAAAAGAATCGATGATGCTCACCGAGGATACATCTATAAGTACACCCGCTGCATTGTGGGTTTTAACCATGTTCACCAGGTCCGATTCAAGGTTTTCAGCCAGTTGATCATACAGGTCTACCTGGATCGTCACCAAAAGAAACTGGCCCATTCTGAGAATAGGGATCTTTTCCATAAAAGATTAAGAGGTAGTTTTTGTTTTATTTTTTTTTGATACTTCAAAGCTTAGCATGGCAAAGGAAGTTTTGAGTGCACTGGCCAGGGTTGCTTTAGTGATGATATTGGACAGATCTATACCGAGGTGAACGATTGTTTGGGCAATCTCAGGACGGATACCACTGATGATACATTCTGCACCCATTAACCTGGTTGCACTTACAGTTTTAATAAGGTGTTGTGCAACGAGTGAGTCAACCGCCGGAACCCCGGAAATATCAAGGATGGCGATGGTACTTTCCGTGTCCACGATTGCCTGTAACAAATTCTCCATCACCACCTGCGTGCGGGAACTATCAAGCGTTCCGATAATGGGCAAAGCAAGTATACCATCCCAGACAGAAATCA
>JAURWD010000333.1 GCA_030655145.1 Ferruginibacter sp. | reverse complement strand
ACCGGTACCCGCCAGGTTACGCACTATACGACCAGGTACACAGGAAAAGGCAAGAAGAAAAAGAAAGTGGTGACGGCAAAGAAAGTTGAGGAGCCGGTGTATCAATATTATAAGTTACCCCTGCAACGCAGTGGTACAAGTGTGTGGATTTTCGCGTCTCACAAAACCAGTGATAAATTAAAAGCCATCATCGATAACGAAGAAGATTTTAACATTGAAGTTGATGCCGCTGATAGTGCCAGCAATGATGTTGACTTTAACAGCCCTGAAATGAAGCCGATCGTCGCGATCTACGCAAAGCGTTTCCAGGAAAAAAGTATCCGTGTTGGAATGCTGGTTGAAGAAGAGGTTTCCAAAACGGGTCGCCAGACTTTCGGTTTGAACCAACGGCAGGTAGGAATTCGGGTATTGCAATCAACCAACATGCCCGCCATTTTAATTGAAACCGGTTTCATCAATAATGAAGAAGACGAACGTTACCTCAACAGCGAAAAAGGTCAACAGGAGTTAGCTGAAAGTATTGCCGCAGCTGTGAAACGCTATCGCCTCGCCTTGGAAGGGGGTAATTCTTCCACATCGAAAGCCAGTAATGGCGACAATACAGCAAAAGAAACCGAAGATGAAAAACTGACTGACCGCAGCAGAAACGTCTTGAAAAAAATTGCCATCAGTCAACCAAATTTCAAGGTTGACTTGTACGATGATGGCGATGTGGATGGAGATATTGTTACGGTTTATTACAATGGAAAAGTAGTTGTCAGCAGTAAAAAGCTCACTGAAAAACCGCTCTCACTCAACCTTTCAGCCGATCCTTCCCGCAAGGAAAACGAGCTGTTGATCTACGCCGAAAATGAAGGCGACATACCACCCAACACGGCCCTCATGATCGTTACGGAAGGCAACAACCGCAACGAGGTACGCATCACCGCCGACTCAAAAAAGAATGGCGTAGTCCTTTTCTCCCGCCAATAAGTTTCCATATGTGAACAGGCATACTTTATGCTGGCATTGAGCAGTGCCAAGTAATTAATGTGTATTTTTGATTTAAACATTCCTGTTCAATATGAAGATTTCGAATGAAACTAAGGTGGGTTCCCTCACCGTGATCGCTGTAGTACTGCTTGTCCTGGGTTTTAATTTTCTAAAAGGCAAAAGTCTAACTTCTGACAATATGCGCTTTTTTGGCGTGTTCACAAATATCCAGGGTTTAACAACCAGTAACCCGGTTATGGTCAATGGTAAACAAATAGGTACTGTGACAAGTGCGGATGGTGGTGTTGATATGAGAAGAATTGTCGTTGGTCTCACCTTGAATCAAAAAGTGAATATTCCCCGCAATTCGGTTGCAATCATCTCCCCTTCTCTCCTCGGCACGACATCTATTGAAATTAAATTAGGTAATGTATTGGATTATTACAAGGATGGAGATACCCTGCTTACCCAGGTTTCAGGCGGCATGTTTGACGCGGCGCTCGAAAAAGTTGACCCGGTGCTTGCACAAGTGCAGGGAGCGGTAAAATCTTTAGATTCATTGCTGCTGACTGTAAATGGCGTATTCGATCCAAACATGAAAGGTAATATACAAGGAACCATGGCAAACCTGAATCGCACTACCGCGGCGTTGGCAGTGTCATCGGCCTCATTGCAATCCTTGTTGAACACACAAACGGGCGCATTAGCAAAAACGTTAGATAATGTAAGTTCATTCACCGGAGGGTTGGCGAATAATAATGAAAAGATCGACCGCACCCTTACTAACCTTGAAGCAACGACCGCAAAGTTTTCAAAACTGGAAGTTGAACAAACGCTTACCGCCTTGAACAATACGGTCACAGAGTTGAAGAACACGATCGCCAATGTAAACAGCGATAAAGGAACCCTAGGCCTCTTGCTAAACGATACCAAATTATATAACAACCTGAATGCGACCTCCAATAAATTAAATTTATTGCTGGATGATTTCCGCACTAACCCTAAGCGTTATGTAAATGTTTCTGTGTTTGGCAGGAAAGACAGGAGCACGCCGCTTTCGGTTCCGTTACCGGATACGGTGAATGCACCCTACCTGAAACAATAGGTGCTTTGAACGATATTTAATTGCCCTGAGCTTTTCGCCAGGGCAATGTTATTTATAGCCGCTAAACTTTGTGATTGTCTTTGTAAATAAATGTAGAAATTGCAACTCTCCAAAACCGAGTGTATTGAAATCAAAGTTCACATTATCATATAGCATAGGCCTTCTTCTTTCTTTTTTTACTAGTATTTCTCAAGCCCAGGTAGCTCCCCCACCTTCTTCAGCACCGGATACACTCCGCGTGATCCAGATCATTCAAGGCCAGCGACTTCGTGAAAAAACGCTGGATTCGGCTACCTCGCTGCAGACGATCGCTGGCAAGGTTATTCTCAAAGAAGGTCTCACAACCTTTTATTGTGATAGTGCCGTCATCAATAAACGCACAAACATCGTGGAGGCATATGGCAACATTCACATCAATCAAAACGACAGCATCCATACCTATTCGCAATTTCTTCGTTACATCGGGAACGAGCGAATGGCGTATCTAAAGAAGGATGTTCGGCTCACGGATAATAAGGGAACCTTGTTTACGCAGGACCTGGAATATGACCTTAAGTCCAGCATTGGAAAATATAAAAGTGGTGGACGTGTTGTAAATGGCAAGACAGTTTTAACCAGCACGGAGGGAATTTATTATGCGGATACAAAAGATGTGCATTTTAAGAAAAATGTACACCTCGTCGATCCAAAATATGACTTCCGGAATGACACCATGTTGTATAATACTCAAACCCAGGTTTCTTCCTGGACAACCCCAACGGTGATCAAAAGCAAGAATGGTGGTGACATTTATTCCTCCAACGGAACCTACGATTTGAAGAATGGCCAGGCATTTTTTGGAAACCGCACAGTGATCAAAGACAGCACGCGAACGTACGTAGCAGATAACAGCGCCTATGATGAAAAGACAGGCATTGCGCAGCTCGAAGGAAACGCGGTCATTAAAGACAGTGTTAATGGCTATTCAGTTTTAGGCGGCCAGATCTACCTTAATAAAAATGATAATTCTTTTTTAGCGACACGTAAACCCATACTCATTTTTAAAGGCGAGGCCGCAGACAGCACGTTCATCGCGGCAGATACGCTCTTTTCGGGCGTGGAGAAGGTTGACAAAGACGGCAAACGGATCGTTGTAAAAAAGGATACGCTCAAAAAAGAAACGGTGATCAGCTTGAAAGACTCCGCGGTGGTGATCCGCGATATCAAAGACGATACGGTGAAAACCAGGAAGCCATTCCAGGGTGATTCAGTTCGCAACAAAATGCTTGCTGCAAGAAATGCGCTTCCCAATTTGAAGGACAGCATTGCCAGCGCAATGAAAACCAATAAAACGGATACCTCTTTGACCTCTCCCCTTGCGGCAATTGGTGATAGTCTTGTCGTTAGAAAAGTGATGATGGACAGTCTATCAGGACTAACCGGGCGAAGCGATTCTTTGCTGGTACGTGACACTTCCGCAAAAAAGGCGGCCCGCGACCCAGCCGATACAACCATTCGATATTTCATCGCTTTCCACAACGTGCGCATTTTTAACGACTCGTTGCAATCTGTTTGCGACAGTTTGTATTACACTTCTGAAGATTCCATCTTCCGCTTATTTAAAGATCCATTGGTGTTTAGCAATAATTCGCAGATCGCGGGTGACACCATTTACCTGTTCACAAAAAATAAAAAAGCCGAACGCGTTTACGTATTTGAAAATGGAATTGTAATCAATAAGGCGAATGAAAAAATGTTTAACCAGGTTGGTGGGCGAACGATCAATGGGTATTTTGTAGATGGACAGATTGATTATGTGAGGGCCAAGGGATCACCTGCAGAAAGTGTCTTTTATCCCCAGGATGATGATAGCGCGTATATTGGCATGAACCGGAGTAAGGGGGATTTGATCGATGTCTATTTTCTAGATAAGGCCATCCATCGAGTAAAATTCTTTAACGACGTTGACGGTACGCTCTATCCCATGCGCCAGATTCCCGAAGATCAAAAGTACCTCCGCAATTACGAATGGCTCGACAAGCGCCGCCCGAAGTCGAAGTTTGAACTTTTCGAGTAGTCAGCACTGTGATCATAATGACTGTTACGTGCTTCACAGAGGGACCGCAATTACATTTAGTAGTTCCTTAACAGCAATTTTTCTTTTTGATTCGTTTCAAGTAAAGCCCGTGCGCTGGCATTATAATTTACTTCCCAAATCAAAAAACTTCGCATGAAAAAATTCCTTGTTATTTCCAGTATGATGTTGATGTGTTGGTCTTGCCTGTTTGCACAGGAGGAAATTACGACAACTGCTGGGCCTGCTTACCGAACGGCGGTGGGTATTCGCATCGGTCCTACTTCCCCTGCTGTTTCAACTGGTATC
>JAURWD010000332.1 GCA_030655145.1 Ferruginibacter sp. | reverse complement strand
CCGGCAACACTGAACCTATTGAACAAGCAAGCAGCTGGTTATATAAAGTTGCCCGAAATAAGATCACCGATAACTACCGTAAGCATAAACTGCCTTTGGCAGATGATATTCTCGCCGGCAACGGCGGAGATGAAACGCTTCTTGACTGGAAAGAATTTTTGTTACCCGCCGATACAAATCCTGAAACAGAATACCTGCGAAGTTTGTTTTGGGAAGCCTTGCAGGAAGCCCTGGCAGAGTTGCCGGTAGAACAGAGTTCGGTGTTTGTGCAAAATGAAATAGAAGGGATCCCATTTAAAGATATTGAACAGCAAACCGGTGTCAGTGTGGCCACACTTATTAGCCGTAAGCGATATGCCGTCTTGCATTTGCGGGACAGGCTGAGTGTTTTGAAAGATGAATTATTAAACTATTGATCAATAAACAGTGCGCATGATTGTGCTTGGGCGGATCATAAAAATTTATAGAAAATGAAAAAGTTATGGATTAAAAAAGGAGTGATGATGTTCACCTTCTTTATTGTGGCCGTTGTGGTATTCAGTTTTGTGGTCATGGGTTTATGGAACGCCATATTGCCGGAAGTCATCGGTGTACAATCGATCAGTTTCTTACAAGCCCTGGGGATTTTGCTCCTGAGTAAAATATTATTCGGCGGCTTTCATGGCAAAAGATTTGGGGGAAATGGCGGTCCCAGGTGGAACCAGGGAATGAAGGAAAAATGGAATGCAATGACGCCGGAGGAAAGAGAAAAGTTTAAATCAGAATGGAAAAACAGGTGCGGTTCAAGATTTTCGATGAGGCAGGCACCGCAGGCAAATACGGCCGGTAACACTGAAGCCCAGGCCTAATAAAAAAAGATAAAATCAACTCTATGGAGATCCTTGTTTTTAAAACAAACCTGACCAGTAAATCCCGCGTTCGGCAGGTCGGTCCGGTTCTGGATATTCATCCCAATATTCATCAATGGAACGTTGACCTGCACGACTGTGATAAAGTGCTGCGGGTGGTCACCGCCAGCATTGCCGCAGCCGAGGTGGAAAATTTATTGTCGACCGCAGGCTATTATTGCGAGGAACTAAAATAGCAGCGTACTCAACGATTCCTCAGCTCTTCATCATTTTCAATTCCATTTTCATATTTACATATTCCGCCTGTATTGTCCACCCACTGCGTAAAGTGCCCGGGTGATCTGGCCAAGTGAACAATGCTTCACCGTTTCCATTAATTCTTCAAACAAGTTCCCATTGCTGGTCGCAACTTCCTGCAAACGCTTTAACATTACTGAGGCCTCATTCTCATGACGATCGTGAAAAGCCTGCAAGGTTTTTATCTGGATTTCTTTTTCGGCAGTCGTACTGCGAATTACTTCGGAAGGCAAAATGGTGGGACTTCCATTTTTATTTAGAAATGTATTTACGCCCACGATGGGAAAATCGCCGGTATGCTTCAGGGTCTCATAATATAGACTTTCCTCCTGGATCTTATTGCGCTGGTACATTCGTTCCATGGCGCCTAAAACACCACCACGATCTGTGAGCCGATGAAACTCGGCCATCACAGCATCTTCTACCAGGTCGGTAAGTTCTTCGGTCAGGAAAGAACCCTGCGTCGGGTTTTCATTTTTTGCAGTGCCTAGTTCACGATTAATGATCAATTGTATGGCCATGGCCCGCCGTACACTTTCTTCCGTTGGCGTGGTGATGGCTTCATCATATGCATTCGTATGAAGCGAGTTGCAGTTGTCATAAATGGCGTACAGCGCCTGGAGCGTTGTCCGGATATCATTGAAATCTATTTCCTGCGCATGCAAGCTTCTGCCGCTGGTCTGGATATGATATTTCAGCTTTTGGCTCCGGCTTTTTGCGTGGTATTTATATTTCATCGCCTTCGCCCAAATGCGCCGGGCAACCCTACCAATCACACTGTATTCGGGATCCATACCGTTGCTGAAAAAGAAAGAAAGGTTCGGTGCGAAATCGTCGATTTTCATTCCGCGGCTTAAATAGTATTCAACGTAGGTAAAGCCATTGGCAAGGGTGAACGCAAGCTGCGTGATTGGATTAGCACCGGCTTCAGCAATGTGATAACCGCTGATACTCACACTATAAAAATTCTGCACCTTATGATTGATAAAATACTCCTGCACATCGCCCATCAGTTTTAGAGCGAACTCTGTAGAAAAAATACAGGTGTTTTGTGCCTGGTCTTCTTTTAAAATATCTGCCTGTACGGTTCCTCTAACGGTGCCCAGTGCACGCTGTTTAATTGACTCGTACACTTCCGGGGATAAGATGTCTTTTCCACTTAGTCCAAGTAGTCGTAACCCCAGGCCACTATTTCCTTCAGGTAGGGCTCCGCTAAAACTTCCTTTCGCAGGAACAACCGGTTGGTCATTTATTCCGGTGTAACGTGGTAACAATTCAGTATCAAAGTGAGCTTCAATCTTTTCATTGATTGATTCATTCAAGCCATTTTCCAATATATACTTCTCGCATTGCTGATCGATCGCGGCATTCATGAAAAACGCCAGCAAGATGGGTGCCGGTCCATTGATCGTCATGCTGACGGAAGTTTTGGGATCACACAAATCAAACCCGCTGTACAATTTTTTGGCGTCATCCACGGTTGCAATACTTACACCGCTGTTTCCTACTTTACCGTAGATATCCGGGCGTTCATCAGGGTCTTCGCCATATAACGTCACACTATCAAAAGCAGTCGACAAACGTTTTGCCGGCTGACCAAGACTTACATAATGAAAGCGTCGATTGGTGCGCTCCGGGCCACCCTCACCAGCAAACATCCGGGTTGGATCTTCTTCTACCCTTTTCAACGGAAATACACCGGAAGTAAAAGGAAATTTTCCAGGGAAGTTTTCCTGCAGACGCCAGCGTAAAATATCGCCCCAGTCTTTATACCGTGGTACGGCAATTTTTGGAATGTTTGTTTGTGAAAGTGATTTTACAAACAACGGTTGACGGATGATCTTCCCACGAACATCATATTCAAAAAACTCTTTTAGGTAACGCTGTTTTGTGGGTTCCCATTCCTCCACTAATTTTTTACACAAAGGAAACAGCTGTTTGTCTAAAGTGTCTTTCTTGCTCTTCAAAGCGTTTACTACAGCTTGGTCGGAACAAGCACCATCATTTTGAAATTGATCCAATACACCGGCAAGTTGGTACAAGGACGTCGCGACACTTGCTTGTTGTTGCGCCAGTGAATTGTATTTCTCAACTTCCTCCGCAATCTCAGCCAGGTAACGTACACGCTTAGGCGGTATGATGGTAGATTGGTTGGCAGTATCTTTTTCATGGGCATGATGAGCCAGTTCAGCTCCAAAGCGTACCTCGGTTTTTTCCGCGACTTTCTCCATCAGTCGTTCGAATAACTCATTGATGCCGGTATCGTTAAACTGCGCCGCAATGGTTCCAATAATGGGCAGGTCTTCATCTTTCGCACTCCACAACCCATGGTTACGTTTGTATTGCTTGCGCACATCATGCAACGCATCCAACGCGCCTGCTTTGTCGAACTTATTTACACAGATAACATCTGCATAGTCAAGCATATTTATTTTTTCCAACTGTGAAGCAGCACCATATTCAGGTGTCATTACGTACAGGCTCACATTTGTATATTCGAGGATCGATGCATCGCTTTGACCCACACCAGCGCTTTCCAGAATGACCATGTCGAAACCTGCAGACTTGCAGATGACGATGGCCTCATCCACATATTTGCTCAATGCCTTATCACTTTCCCGGGTTGCCAGGCTGCGCATATACGCCCGCGGGGAAGAAATGGCATTCATCCGGATGCGGTCCCCAAGAAGGGCTCCCCCGGTTTTTTTCTTGCTGGGGTCCACCGAGATCACTGCAATGGTTTTGTCTTGGTACGTATTCAAAAAACGCCGCACGATCTCATCGGTCACAGATGACTTTCCTGCTCCACCCGTTCCGGTGATACCGATGACCGGGATTGTTTTTACCGTTGGCTCGTTTGGTATTATTGCTGACCCTGGGATAGTGAATCCATTTTCGGCCAGCGTTATCGCCCGGGCGATTTGTTTGATGTCCTTCCATTCTTTCAATGCGAAACCGGTCGCGCCGTTGGCGCTACCAGGCAAAACATCTTGTTCGTTGCCGTTACCATTTGAGGGGGTGCATCGCTGCAACAGGTCTTCGATCATACCTTCTAAACCCAGCTTGCGCCCATCATCGGGAGAGTAAATGCGGGTAATTCCATATTGGTGTAGTTCTTCTATCTCAACCGGAAGAATCGTGCCTCCGCCGCCTCCAAATAGCTTGATGTGTCCGCAACCATTTTCATCAAGTAAGTCCTTCATGTATTTAAAAAACTCGACGTGGCCGCCCTGGTAACTTGTTATGGCAATCCCATGAACATCTTCTTCAATGGCACACTCCACTATTTCATGCACACTCCTGTTATGACCCAGGTGAATGATTTCGGCACCCTTCGCCTGCAGGATCCGGCGCATGATATTGATTGCTGCGTCATGGCCATCAAACAAGGCAGCAGCTGTAACTATCCTGATCTTTTTTCCCTCGATCTCGCTCATAAGTATTTGTAATTAATGTCCGCAGGAGGCCATTACTGGAGGTGGCAACTGAAACATGTAAGTTGAAGAGTCAACCAATCCTGGTTGCTCCATTTTAAGCATTGCAGGAAATAATAATGCATTAGGCAAAACAGCCCAGGCATCCAACAATCGCGGGGTAAAATTAATGGATTAAGAATGGAAATGTTAACAGTTGTTAGTTTTTTGACTGCCGCTCAAAACGGGGAAAACCGCCAATCTTGAAATTAATACCATGAAAGGAATAGTAGCTGCAAAAGGAAAATAACCGCAATCGAAGAAATACGCTTGGCGCACTTCAATTAGCTCATCCTGAACGTAAGTGCTGCAAATTCTGAAACACTGAGTGCTTCAGCCCGCTTATTGAATAATTCGTCCTGTAATACTTCGGCTGTAAATAAACTTTTAACCGCGTTCCGGAGTGTCTTACGCCGCTGGTTAAATGCAGTTTTCACCAGGACTTTAAAGGCTCGCTCACTTTTAACGGACAGCTCGGTTTGTTTGCGTTTGAGCCGGATCACACCGCTTTGCACTTTCGGCGGCGGGTTGAACGATTCATTGCTGACATCAAAAAGATATTCTACCTCATAAAAAGCCTGGATCAACACGCTGAGCACCCCATAAACCTTGCTGCCCTCTGCGGAAGCGGCCCGTTGTGCAACCTCTTTTTGAAACATTCCAATCACAACCGGAACCTGGTCCTTCCAGTCGAGTATCTTAAAAAGGATCTGGGTGGAAATGTTATAAGGAAAGTTGCCGATAACGGTGAATGGCTCGGTAAAAGGCGCATCAATTTCCAAAAAGTCTTTCGCAATGATGCGGTCCTGCAGGTAAGGATATGTTCGTTTCAGGTAGGCAATTTTTTCATCATCTAACTCCACCGCCTTGAAGTGAATATCTGGAATTTCAAGCAAAGATTTCGTAAGCGCGCCTCCACCGGGACCAACTTCCAGCAGGTTGCTAAAAGGGTCTTGCATAAGGCTGTCAACAATCTTTTGTATAACAACACCATCTTTAAGGAAGTGCTGACCCAGGGATTTTTTTACCGTAAACATGACAACAAAAGTACACAAAAGCCTCTGACCAGTTTTTTCCCCTTACCTGGAGCAAGTTATTCAGGCCCAGCTTTCAATTATCACTTAGCTATTTACACTTTTAGGTTTCTTACGATGGGAAATCCAACCGGTCATAATTTATCTTTCGCAAACCATTTACCAAATAAGCGGACCCGTCGCCTTCAGACTTTAACACAATGAAATTCTGTAACTTGCAACTTTCAAACTGGTAACAATTAACGTAATGAGTCACAACATTTCTGAAAACAAACCGGTCATTGGTATCTCTTGCGGGGATATAAATGGCATCGGTCTCGAGATCATTATCAAATCAATTGGAGATGCCCGCCTGCTGGATATTTGCACGCCGGTGATCTTTGCCAGTAATAAAGTTTTAAATTTTTATCGCAAGGCATTGCCGGAAATCAATTTCAATTTTTCCAGCGTTAAAGAAGCTACGCGTATAAACCATAAACAGATCAACCTGTATAATTGCTGGGAAGAGGAAGTCGCAATTACACCCGGCGTTTTAAACGAAGTTGGTGGTAAGTACGCGGTGATCAGCCTGGTCACAGCAGCCCAGGCTTTAAAAGACCGGGTAATTGACGGACTGGTTACCGCACCCATTCATAAAAAAAATACGCAGTCGGTTGAATTTAATTTTACCGGCCACACGCCGTATCTCAAAAACTTGTATGGCGTTAACGACGTGGTGATGTTCATGGTCGCTCAGAATATGCGGGTAGCCTTGCTCACCGAGCATGTGGCTGTGAAAGACATAGCGCCCTTGATCACAAAAGAAAGGATCGTGGGTAAACTGCAACTGGTCAACCAATCATTGAAAAGAGATTTTGGTATCGACAAACCGAAGATTGCGGTTTTGGGTCTAAACCCTCATGCCGGTGACGAAGGTTTGATTGGTAAAGAAGAAGAGGAGATCATCCGTCCCGCCATTAAGGAAGCAAAGCAGCGTGATGTGTTTTGTTTTGGACCCTATAGTTCCGACGCATTTTTTGCGCGGGCCCAATATGAAAAATTTGATGCGGTACTCGCAATGTACCATGACCAGGGGCTAATACCATTTAAATCGCTCGCCTTCGGCGAAGGGGTCAACTATACAGCCGGAATGGAGGGTGTGCGCACGTCCCCGGATCATGGCGTAGCTTTCGATATTGCCGGCAAACAAGTCGCCGACGAGTCGTCATTCCGCGAAGCGATCTTCCGCTGCATCGACATCATTGAACAACGCCGGGAATATGAAAACCAGCGTCAAAATCCCCTGAAAAAAATAAGTAAAGCTTTCGTTGCAAATGCTGTCGACGAAAAAATAACCGAAGTACCGGAGTAAATATTAAGTGGTTATCCAGCTGAGAATTTGCTTAACCTCTTGCTTGCTGTGAGCATATTTCTCCACTCAACTGCAGGTCCGGCTATTTGCTGCAGGTTCGGCTCCTTCCTTTCACACAGCCTCACCGCGCCTTCCGCGTCTATCCGGCAGCCCTTCAGCCATTGCTTACCTGTGCAGCAATTTTCATTGGTTGCAAGATGAACATCCGTCAAAGTATTAGCATGCTGTTTCCTGGTCGATCAAATTTTTTCCCGACCTTCTCTTCATGAAAATGAGCCAGGCTCTTTTCCTCCATGTATCAAATAAATAACAATCAATGATCAATCGAAGACATTTTTTCAAGTCCTCCGCCCTGGCAGCGTTACCAATGGCTCTGCCTTTGCTTCCAAACCTTGCTGGTGCTATGCCTGCGGCGAATGTTCCGCCGATGGGCAAAACAGTTAAGTTTTTTGGTGACGGCGAAATGTTTGAGCCGGGAGACTATATTCAACTCCTGCAGGAAATTCATGCAGCAAACCCAATAACAAAAGATCGATACGGAAGTGGCGGTGCGGTTGAAGCGCTGGAAAAAAAGTTCGCCACAATTACCGGCAAACAAAAAGCAGTCTATATGGCCAGCGGCACCATGGCCAATCAACTGGCCATCGCCGCGCTGAGCGGTGAAAAATCAAAAGTGTTTGTCCAGGATACCAGTCATGTATTCCGCGATGAAGCCGACGCGGCGCAATCAATCTTTAATAAGAGATTGGTACCCCTTGCGCCAGGCCAGGCATATTTTACGGCAGCCCAACTGCAGGAGGCCATTGAATCGCTGCCAGAGCAGGAGGTTTTTTCCACCGGCATTGGAGCAGTGTCAATTGAAAACCCGGTGCGCCGCTCTCAAGGTCAAATGATGCCAATCGGTGAAATTGAGAAAGTCAGCAGTTATTGCAAATCCAAAGGAATAAAGCTTCACCTCGACGGTGCCCGCATCTACTCGGCCAGCGCCTGGTCTGGCGTTCCTATCGCGAAATACGCCGCTCATTTTGACACCGTTTATATTTCATTGTATAAATACCTGGGCGCAAGCGCGGGTGCTATTTTATGTGGCGACAAAGCTCTTATCGATGGCATGCAACATTTGATGAAGGTGCACGGCGGATCAATGTATGGCAACTGGACGAATGCAGCCATGGCACTTCATCGCCTCGACGGAGTGGAGCAACGCATGAAAGAAGCAAAATTGAGGGGCGAAGAAGTTTTCGTCGGACTTAATAAAATTGATGGAATCAAGGTGCACTTGCTGAAAGAGGGAACCAATATCTATGTGCTCGAATTAAGTAAAAATATTGACGGGAAAAAATTACAGGCCTCCCTGAATACAAAGCACAATATCAGGATTGGGATGCCCGATAAAACCAACAAGGTTCATTTGTCAGTAAATGAAACCTTGCTATACCATCCAGCAAGTAACGTGATCAATTCATTTAAACAGTCCATATAGTGTTGAAATTATGAAAAGCCGAGCTTATTGAAACATGGCGTCGGCAACAGTTTTGTTGATGGAGTAAGAATCAAACGTAATCTGGGCCATGCCTTTGTTCCTATCTGCGGCCGGCGTTTTTTTCGCCTGGGTTCCATCATCAAAATCAAAAGTTACTCCTTTTGGAAGTTTATAATCTTTTGTATTAAAGGTAAAATCGATCTTGTCAGGTAAGCCATACACTGCATATTTTCCATAGGTCATCTCCAGTTGATAGCTGCCATTTTCGCGGGTGGTTGTTTTGGCTCTTTTGATCACCAGGTTTGCTTCGTCGATGTATAAAGTCGAAAGAACTACGTCCGCATTATCATCTTCGGGTAATAGTTTGATCACCCGCACAACGGTACTTCCAATCTTATCTTTTCCTGCGTCCAAAGCTGTGTATTTGTTGCCATTGAGGATGCTGCTCAAGTTGATGCTCACCGCGCCTTTCGGAACGAAGGACAGCCCATTCTCGTTTTTTATTTTCAATTTATTAGGCTTCTTGAAGTAGACCTTGATATTTGATTGCGGCACCTTCAAAAAGGTGACATTAGTTTTCATTTTGCCTGCAGCTTCGTAGCTGTTTACTTTATCGATCTTGTCGCCAACCTGCTTCAAAAGTGTAGTTGCATCTGCCTGGGCATAGCCCGAAAAAGAAAACAATACAAATCCAACCGGGACTAAAAAATTCAGCAATTTGCTCATATTATATTTTAGGATACGATGTCCTTTTGTTTAAAAATAACAACGGAAGCGGTCACGAGAATCACGATGTGTGTTAAAAGAATCACTAAACTGTTACGGATGGCGGACCAGTTTTCGAGACTACCTTTTACCGGAATTCCTTCAGCGGTGGTGCCGATATAAAAAAAGCCTTTCCATCCGACCAAATAGGACGTGAAGAGAAAAGGTTTTACATTTTTATCTATAATCGGCACATTGATATTAGAGATTATGGTACAAACGATCACGATACAAACGGTGGCGATGATTGGACCAATAGAATTTTCCGCGAAGATGGAAAGAAACAAAGCCAGGGCTGCGATCACCGTCAGAGCTACCGTTGCATAAGCAAAGGCAGCCAGGTAACGCCAAACCACGTCATCTTTTGTGATGAGTAAAATCTGCGAGTCATCACCTTTCGTGCGGAAAATGAGCATATCATCCGCACCAAAGATGAGCAGGCTAAAAACCAGCGATGTTAT
>JAURWD010000330.1 GCA_030655145.1 Ferruginibacter sp. | reverse complement strand
TGATTTTGCCGTTTGGAAAATATACTTTTTTGGATCCATGCTCTGCTCCCATGACCCTGGAACCGGAGACATACACTTTACCATTGGAAAAATAAAGGGTGCGTTCACCGTTGATCTCGCCTTCAAGAAAGGTCATGTGGGCACTTTTCACGCCGTTGCTGTAATAACTTTCAAGTACACCTGCCTGGTTAACCAACGGTATCATTGGTAATAGTTTTCCAGCCTTGTCTTCATAACTGTATCCTTTAAGATCTCCTGCTTCATGATAATACACCACGGCCAGTTTTCCATTATCCCCGTAGATCTTCGTCTCGCCGTCTACCACGCCATCTTTAAACATGATCGTTTTATCAAGGGTGCCATCTTCATTGAATTGTGTATCTATTCCTTGCAACTTCCCATCTTTATAAATTTCAGTTTCAGATGATTCCCCGGTATAGAAATAATACTTCCACTGTCCCGCTTTCAAGCCATTGACATATTTTCCTTCAGCACTGATCTTTCCATTCGGGTGCCAGATGATGCAGTTACTATCCATCCGGTCGTTGCGATAAAAGGCCGCCATGCGTTTAGAGCCGTCTCCGTTACTTATGGCATAGGCCCCATCTAATTTATAGTGTTTGTAGTTGTTTTGAATGTAGGGCTTACCATTAAACAGCTTGAACAGGCCTTTACCTGCACCCTTATCAAGGACGGAGATGCTGATCATTTTACCAACACTGTCATACTGCTCAACTCTCATTAACCAGTCATATTCATAAAATTGCTGGTAGTCGAGTTTCCCGGTAGACGTATAGTACTCCGACACACCGTGCACCTTATCGTTGAGGTAGTTCACTTTGCTGGTCACTTTTCCTAATAAGTCATAGTATATAAAAGTTCCCTGGCGTTGACCATCAACAAACCAGCCCTCCGACGAGACCTGGCCGTTCATGTGGTAACTCACAAAATAGCCTTCTTCATTGTTTTGTTTATAACTGCTCTCCTCGCTTATTTTCCCATTCGCATAATAGAGCACTTTTTTGCCATCCGAGTAGCCATTCTTATAAAAAGTTTCTGCCGACACAGCGCCGTTCTCGAAGTAGTACGTGAATTTACCTTCGGCCAACCCTTCTTTTGAATACGTTCCCTGGCTTGTCTTTGAACCAGCAGGGTTGTAAAACGTAACATTTGCACTTCCCCTGCGGCTCGTGGTTTCACTGATCACCCCACCTTTTTTGTCGAAGAATTTTGTGTCGCGTAAGCGGCCATTTTCAAACATCGTTTCGTTGAAAACTATTCCATCGTTGTCAAAATCTTCTTTTTTACCTTCTGCAGATCCCTTGCGATGAAAACTTCGCGTTTCCATTTTGCCATTGTCGTAGTAACTCAGATATTCCCCATCCAATTCTCCAGCAAGAAAAGTCTTGGTCTCTTTTATCTTTCCGTTTGTGTGGTAGGTTGTCCAGGGACCATTTTTTTGATCTGCGAGAAAAGCGCCTTTCGCTACCAGGACTCCATTCTCATCAAATTCTTTATACTCGCCGTTACCTTTACCTGCTGCATAATTCAGTTTGTAAACTATTTTACCATTTGAATGATAATAGGTCTCGTCGCCTTCCTGTTGATCGTCTTTGTAGTTTTTAACTGAAGTCAGGTATCCGTCACTGTTATAAAAACTAGCCTTACCGTCCATCTTACCTGCTTTGTAATTTATGACAGACCGAAGGTGCCCATTGAAGTAGAAAACAGAATCAGCATTCTCCAGGTTATTATTTTTATAATTCGATACACTTGACGGTACGCCGTTATCAAACCACATTTTACTAACCCCGTCAGCAAGATCGTTCCTGAACATACTGATCTCTTTCACCTGGCCATCTTCATGGTAATATCTCCACTCACCCTGGCGTAATTCTTTTGCATCAAACTCACCTTTCGACTTAAGCCTGCCATCTTCATAAAAGAATTCCCATGGGCCACTATACACCAGTTCGTTCTTCGCATTTCTTTCAAAAGCTCCCTTACCACTAATCTTATAATTTCTAACCGTGTGCCTTATTTTAGTGCCCTTGCGTTTGCTTTCTATTAATTCCTGGGTTTCCCGGATCTCCTGGAGATAGTTGCTGGCGAGCTCATCAACTTCGGTAATTTTCTTTGGTTGTTTTTTCACATATTCCTTCACAGCTTTGATCTCAAACTCACTGAATATGTGGAACACAAATGGTTCGAACTGACCTTTATCCCAGATCGATTTCAGTAACGGTACATAGTACTGCATCCAGAAACCTTTGTCATTTGGATTGTATTCGAGTTTCTCCATAAAAACCTGTAGTTGCCGGACAATCGGGTCTTCAAGGGAGGCCTTCATTTTATATTTTTTATCAAGTGCGACCTTACTTAAAAGTATTTCCTGCAGCTCTTCAAAATTATCTTCCTTCCCGGGTTTGTATGAAGCGAGCAATTCTGTCGCGGTGTTGTTAACCTCTGAGATAGTGACCATGTGACCCAGGGCATTTGATCGATGTCCATTACCTGGCCTGACCAACAGGTTGGTAGTGAAACTCATCATCGCCTGCACCATGTTACCTTTCAGTAACTGCAATGCGCCAAGATGAAAATGAGCTTCCGCGTAAAAGGGGTTTAACATGACACAGCGCTGAAAGCTCGCTGTAGCCTCATCATATTTGTGCTGTTTGAATTGCGTGAATCCACGTTTGTAAAAAGTGAAGTAACTGTAGGGATTCTGTGCCAGTATGGTATCGTAGGCCTTGTAAGCGAGCTCGGGGCGCTCTGTATCATCGTACACACTGGAAAGCAGGCCATACCACCTTGCATATTGATTTGGATATTGCTCCAGGGCCAACTTGCCATATTTTTCCGCGGCTACAAAATTGCTGTCGCTGTGATAACTAACAATGATCTCCTGGAGAATGTCTACGTAAGAGGTATCACTGCGTGGAACAGTTAAATAAACCGCAATGGCGTCTTTATATTTACCAGCTTCCTGCAATGCTGCTCCTTTTTCAAGAACGGCTTTGCTGTCGATAAGGGGGTTGCGGAGTTCACGCTGGGCATGTAACTGGGAAGTTGCTATCGAGGATAGCACGAAAACGAGGACGAAGGATTGTCTCATAAGGGTTAGGGTACGTATAAATTTTCCAGGGTTTGAAACAGCTCAAATGTAAATGAAAATACATTTGACTTCTTTAAAACTCAATGAAATATAAAACCTGAAATTTTTTCTACTTAAGCTAAATTCCACCAAAATATTGTGCAGCAATGCAAATAATTCCTACATATTTTTCCAGGCCACTGGCATCGCTTTAAAAAATCGACTGCGTGGGTAGGTAACAGTGAGAGTCATCACCTTTTATAAGCGAGGGAGATGCGGGAATCAGAATGGCGTTATTGCTAAACTTAACTGTGCGTATGTGATGTGGACATTAGTATTTTTATACGCGATGAAATTGAAAAGTTAAAAAGACTGCGGTTTGCGAAAAACTGTATCGGATCAATTGCGTTCGACGAGAAAACCTTTGACGTCATTTTGCAACCGCTCCAGATTAATCAGGCAGCAAGTGGACTTATAAAGTAGAAAATTTCGCTTCAGGTACAAATTAAAACAACTGTTGTAAGTGCCTGTTACTAAGGTAATATCCGAATCATTTCTCTCTCGAATTCAGCAACCCCGCGGGTACTTTGAGTTCCCCTGTCAGTTCATCAATGATGCCGTTTCGTTCGTCCTCGATGTTGGTGGCCTGGGTGTAAACATCGCCTGCAATATTACGATTCCGCAGAGCCTGTTTATACAACGATATCTGTTGCGCCCGCTCATTGCCATCTCCGGGTCCGCCATAATCGGCAAAACCAAATCCGCCCCACTCGCTAATGATTAACGGTACCTGATGGCGATAAAAGAACGGGTCGCCAACAACTAAAGGAAAAGCCGCAACCCCATTCAAAGTCCCACCCGTGATCTCATCGAGTAATTGTTCCCATCTGTGCAGGTCAGGCGTATATAAATGTGCGGTCAACAGGTCCGACTTCAGCCTTCCTTCGTAAGAGATGTGTTGCCAGCCATCATTGTCCACCACCAGGAACTGCGGATGCGCCAGTTGCATATAATGATAGGTATCGATGATGTATTGACGCGTCTCGGGGTTTGTTGCGATGTCCTGGGCGCCCCAGTCTTCGTTGTATAAACTCCAGATAACTACGGAGGGATGCGTTTCAATGAGGGCCAGCATGCGGAGCAATTCCTCGCGGTGTGCTTCCCGGCTTTTCTGACTGGAGCGGTGCGGACTGGGAACTTCCACCCACAATAACATGCCCATGGAATCAGCAAGGTTGTAGATGCGTGGGTCAACACCGGCGATGTGTATGCGCACAAGGTTGCAGCCCAATTTCTTCATGGCAAGCATGTGCAGCCTGATCTGTTCATAGGTGGCATTACCGGGCTGGTACAATATTCCATCCAGATAAACGGGTTTGTTGTTGAGGTACACACAGCAGCCACGCGACTCAATTTTTCGCAAGCCGAAATGCGTTTCAATCTCCGCTGCATAACCATTTTCGTCAATTAGCTGGGCGACCAGCGAGTATAATTGGGGTTCTTCCGGAGACCATAACCTGGCACCGGGAATGGCGATGACGACACGTTGTCTTTTTTGTCCTGCTTCCAGCGCCAGCGGGTATTTGTCAACAGCGATCGGGTCCTTTAACTCCGCACCACGATCATATACAAATAATTTAAGGGTGTACATGCCCGGGTCGTGAATGCGGGTAGTGAGGTTAAAACGCACCAGGTTATCTTCAACAATGCTCACCACGCCAACGCGTGAACGCAGGCGGTTTCGTTCAACCGTCTCAAGCCACACACTCCGCACCGCACCCGTGTAGGTTTGGTACCATATACCGCCACGCTTGTACACATGCGACTCCTGTTTTCCCCGCGGAATATCGGCATCCATTGTATCCGCGATCCGCACCGTTAACCTGTTATCCTGTTTTAAACTTTCATGTTTTAACTCGTAGGAGAAAGAAGTGTATTCTCCGCGATGAATGTCTTCTCCCTCGATCGTTTTTAGCAGGATCCCATTCAGCCAAACCTGCGTTTCATATCCACAGGCACCAAAGGTTAATTGCAGCATGGTACCAGCTACCCCGTCTTCCGCTTTCAGTGGCAGCGGGAATTCCCGTTCGTACCAAGCAACTACTTTGTCGTACCAGGTTTTCTTTTCCGGCGCAAGGTGTTTCGCGGCTGCCATGTGCTCTTCGATTGATCCCGGCCAGTGGGCCATATCGGGGTAATCGTGGTGCACATACCAGGATTGGGCAACTCCCTGGTCATCGAGATCCAGCGCAAACTTCCATTCTCCATCCAGTAAGACATAGGAGTTTGGCCGAATAACCGCTCGCGGTAAAGGGTTGATGCAGGTGGAACCGTTGCCTGCTTCTTCTGTTGATTTTGTCAGGCCATAATTGGGATGCGTTACTTCCATAAACAAGCATTTTGTAGATGGGATTGTTGCTACCAATTTTGCGCCAGTATTTGAACAGTGGTGGTTGCGATTACCCAAAGTTGTGTGAACACCAGGGCAGGGCTGTGCCTAAGGTAAAGTCCGGGCAAATTTTGCCCACTTGTGTCTTGGTGCCGATTATATGATAACTGGGGAAAATCTATTTAAAAAGAAGTCGGAACCGGGTGAATCTTATTTGCGTTTCACCTTATCCGTGAGTTCGATCCACACCGGTGCATGGTCGCTGGACTTTTCCCAACCTCTTACATGATGATCCACACCAGCAGCGGCGAGTCGCGGTTTTATTTTTGGACTTAATAGAAAATGATCGATGCGCAGGCCAGCGTTGCGTCCATAAGCATTCCTGAAATAGTCCCAGAAAGTATAGATCACCTCTTTCGGGTAAAGCTTCCTGATCGCGTCTGTCCATCCCTGTGAGACAAGATCATGAAAGGCTTTGCGCACTTCGGGTCGGAACAAGGCGTCCTCGACCCAGCGTTCGGGTTTGTAAACATCCAACTCTGTTGGCATCACATTGTAATCACCTGTGAGTACGATGGGTTCACCTGTGGCGAGCAGCCCGGCTGCATGCGTGGTTAATCGTTCGAACCACCGCATTTTATACTCTAGCTTTGGGCCAGGTGCCGGGTTGCCATTTGGCAAATAAAGACAGCCGATCCGCACACCGCTCACCCTTGCTTCAATATACCGACTATGACTGTCTTCAGGATCACCGGGCAACACCCGGCAAAGCTCTTCAGGTTCTTC
>JAURWD010000313.1 GCA_030655145.1 Ferruginibacter sp. | reverse complement strand
ATAACTGGCAGGTGACAGACGCTTTGAATTTTGACTGGGGCGTGCGTTATGAAAAGATGCATGTAAAAGGACAAAACAGTCCGGGCGTAACTACCACGAGCGACAAGGGTGGTTTAGATGGAAATTTGCTCACCCAGTATGATAACGTGATCGGCACCACGCCGGTTACCTATTTGTTTGATAAAACAGTTTCCACGGTTTCATATTCGGCAGGAGTTAATTACAAACTCAATAATCATTTCTCCCTGTATGGCCGCTATTCCGAAGGAAATAAGGCGCCCGATCTTGATCTTTACATTACAGCGAATACAGAATTTACGAGTAAAAATTTGAATCCCCTCGCTCAAAAAGTTCGACAGTTTGAAATGGGCCTGAAGACAAAAACTGATCGGTTGAATTTATTTGTTACACCATTTTACAGCATATTGAGCAATGTAGCCTCCACGCAAACATTCAGTAATGCGGATCAAACATTTTACAGTCCTTCACTTTTGTACAATAAATACCGCACAGTAGGCCTCGAAGTTGAAGCCGATTATTCCATTACAAAATATTTTCACGTGCGGGGCGTAGTAACGCTGCAAAAGTCGAAAGCACTTGATTACAATGTGTGGCTGGCGAAAGGCCTTGGTGCAGCGGATGATTCCGTGGCTACCTTTTCAGGCAATGAAACAGATAACATCGCAAGAAGTATTATCAATATAACACCAGCGTATACACGAGATAAATTTTTCGCACAATTAACCTGGTCGTATATGGGTAAACGCCAGGCAAACGTAGCAAACGCCTTCCTGTTGCCCTCTTTCAGCCAGGTCAGTCTCAGTACCGGGTTCGATGTGTCAAAAAACTTCCAGCTAAGCTTTAATATCAATAACCTGTTTAACAAATATGGCGTGATGAGTTGGAGCAGGCCTGGTTCTTTCATTGAAGCATTAGACCGCCAGGGTTTTACCAAAGAAATGTACGAAGCAGCCGTGAAGAATAACACGCCATATTCTACTGTGGCCATCTCTGCAAGATCTTATTATTTAACCGCAACTTTCAAATTCTGACAGGTATCGGAAGAAAGCTATGAAGCCGCGGTGATCAAAAAAACAGTCAACTAAATTTCTTTTTAATAAATCAAATCTTACAACATGAAAAAAATCAAATTAATTTTCGCTGCAGTATTCATTCTTATGTTATCTGCCGGAGCAAATGCTCAATCTCCAACCCCCGATTATTTTGCGGGTAAATGGACCGTGATCGTGGAAGGAACACCCGGTGGCGATTCAAAAATGATCGTCGACCTGGCAAGAAAAGATGGCAAACTGGAAGGTGTTGTTCGCGACAGTATGCAGGTAGAAATTTCAAAAATTTCCAGGGTGGAAGAAACCGAAAAATCTTTGACCTTGTACTTTACAGCGCAGGGATATGACGTTAACCTCGTGATGGACAAAAAAGATGAGGATCATACTACGGGCAACATGATGGGCATGTTCGACGCGAAAGGCGAGCGCATCAAACTTTTTAAATAGTAGCTTGGTTATAGAATCGGTTAGGGGCTTCAAAATCGAAAACCTCTGCATCAATAAACTGTGTTAATCCTGTGTCTCCATTGTTGAAATAACCTGCCAGCTATTTAGGGTACCGACGGTTGTTTTTTATGGCATCGCCGGTTGCGTCGCAATCCGTTCATCGGTGTTGCAGGTGGCAGCAAATATTGAGACCAGGATCAATTAGTAGGAACGCTTGCAACTGCTTGCTAAAAAATACGTATGAAAAAATTCTCTCTCAGCATTGCCCTCCTGGCGTTTAATGCGGGGATTGTGCTCGCACAAGCAAACTTGTCAAAACCAATAACTGCTGATAAGGTGGCGCATTGGTTGCAACAATATGATTTTGACCCGGCTGCTTTTGCAAAACCTTCCCTGGCCTTTGGGCCTATGGCGCGCTGGTGGTGGCCGGGCAATGATGTTACCAACGAAGAACTACAACGCGAGATCAATCTTTTTGCCGACCATGGTTTTGCCGGAGTAGAAGTGCAGCCTCTATCGATTGGGTTGCCCTTGCTGGGCGAGGTGCGGGCCCGGGTGTTAAGCTGGGATTCACCGTCATACTACGAGCATTTGAAAACGGTAATGGAAACGGCGAGGAAACGCCAGATGGTGGTGGATGTTACTAACGGTAGCGGATGGCCGCCAGGCGGGTCTTTTCTCAACGCGGAGGATGGATTTCTTTCCCTGGAGTTTGGCGCCGCAACCATTGAAGGTGGAAAAAAAGTAACCTTGCCGGTACCACCCGTGGTAAATAAAACCGCCGTGCCTTCCCGGTTACAGGCTGTAGTGGCTTCCAAAATCATCCGCCAAACCGCAGGCAGCATTTCGGAAACAGAAATGATCGATGCTGCTTCAACCCTGGTACTCACCAGCTTTGTGCGCAATGATACCCTGCAATACGCCTTCCCGGCAGGTCAGTGGAAACTGATTTCTTTCTGGGCAATACCCAGTGGCGAACAAACGAACATCGCCGCAGCGCCAAAAGGGGGGCCGGTTGTCGACCACTTCGATTCTTTGAAAGTCTTAAAATTATACAACCATCTTTTCGGCGAAAGAACCGGCATGCAACCTTATTTTGGCACCACCATGCGGGCCGTTTTCAACGACAGTTATGAGTTTAAAGCCAACCGTCATTACTCACCTGGTTTCATCAATTATTTTAAACAAAAACGCGGGTACGATATTACTCCCTGGCTGCCCGCCATCATGCAGAAGGGCTACAATTTTGTGGAATACCTGCGACCAAATGCCAGCCCATCTTTTTCATTCTCGCCGGAAGACTGGCGCCTGCGCTACGACTATGATCTCACCCTTGGTGATCTGCTGGGAGAACATTTTTTCAAAACCAGTAAAACATTTCTCGAATGTCGTGGCCTCCTGCATCGTACCCAGGCTTATGGACTTAATATGGATATGATCGCCATGGCAGGCCAGGCCTCCATCCCGGAAACGGAAAGCATGCTTGGTGCTGAAGCAAATATAAAAGTAATGACCTCGGGAGGTCATTTGTACAATCGCCCGATCATCACCGCCGAGTCGGTCGTATTCCTCAACCGCGCCTATACGATCACGCCACAGAAGATCCGCCTTGCCGTGGATAAATTATTTGCCGCTGGCGTAAACCAGGTTATTTATCATGGTGTGCCCTATCGCTATACGCCCGATAAACTTGGCGTTGAAGGATGGAACCCATTTTCAACACCTTTTATCCCCGGTATAAATTTTTCTTCCAACCTGGGTGAAGGCAACATTTTCTGGCAGTACCAGCAACAGATCAACGAATACGTTACCCGAACCCAATACGCATTGCGCTCCGGTCGCCCACACGCCGATGTGCTCATTTACTACCCTTTTTTGAACGTCGAAAAAATGCCCGACAACCCGGAGGAAATTTTAACGAAGGGCTTTCTTGAAGGGGTGGAAGGTCGCTTGCCTGTTTCTACAAAAGCCCAAACCCCGAAAAATGAGTGGGCTGAAAAAGTATATCCCTTGATCAATTACCTCGAAGCAAATGGGATCACCTGGGAATGGGTGAATGACGCCTCGATCCAGGAAGCAACCCTGGCAACCGACAAACAGGTGCTTATCCGCGGAAACCGCTACCAGGCCCTCGTACTCGCCAACGATTCCATCATCCATCTCAAAACCGCGGCACAAATAAATAAGCTTGCCCGGGCTGGAATGAATTTTATGGCCACCGGGAACCTTCCAGGAAAACAGCCTTCTTTTTTCAATTGGAAAGAGAATGATCGCAAAACAGCGCAATTCATTAAGGAGGCCTTAAAACAAAAAAATAGCGTTTATATCAACAATGAAGGCGGCCTCGAGGCCTGGAGCAAGACACTCCATCTTCCGGTAAAATTCCAGGGCAGATATAATTTTACCCGGCAGGTGCAAAGAGAAATGAGTGATGGCAGCCGCATTCATTTCATCTGGAATAAGTCAGCAGAATGGCAAGAACTGTCGCTGACGCTCGACAAAAAATTCAATAGCAGTACCTGGATGAATGCTGCTGATGGAACGATTACCAGGAATGTCGGTACCAGTGTTCATTACGGGCTTCCTCCTTACAGTGCTGTCCTCTTACTCAGTTCAACAAAAAATGTTGTTGCTGAGAATGTGGCGTCCCCTGCACCGGTAGATATGGACCTTGAAAAACAAACGCTGGTCCTCGACAAATGGCAGATCAAAGTGGATAGTGTAGAAATTATCAACAGCACTTTGTTCGACTGGAAGCAGCATGAGCACTTAAAATATTCTTCGGCCGAAGGTATTTATTCCACGTCCTTCGACTGGAAACCGGGACCAACGGCGCAGCACTATTTTTTAGATTTGGGTAAGGTTTGTTTTACAGCTGACGTACGCATTAATGGCGCCTCAGTAGGTAAACGAATTTTTGCTCCTTACATGCTTGACATCACCTCCCTGCTAAAACCGGGCACCAATCAAATTACGATACGCGTAACACCGGGGCAATTGAACAGTTTTATCGGCAATGCAAAAAGTGGCGATAAACGATATGCCCAGTTCAAAGGGAAAGAAGAGCAATTAATGTCTGCAGGGCTTATCGGCCCGGTCATCATACGCCCGGGAAAGCAATAAGCCATTCCGTTTTTTTTACCTTACAATCACTCTGTCGCAAAAGGATTTTAGTTTACCAGTTAAATAGGCCATTCATGAAAAAATCAGTGTTGCTTTCACTTTCCGCCATTTTATCACTGGGTGGATTTGCTCAATCAGCTACCACTTCACAGGATAAACTTTACCGGGAGTTTGTAAACCCGGGTAATGCGGCCAGGCCACGCGTTTGGTGGCATTGGATGAATGGCAATATAACCCAGGAGGGTATTCGCAAAGACTTGCTTTGGATGCATCGTTCCGGCATTGGGGGCTTTCAGAATTTTGATGCCGGGTTAATAACACCGCAGATCGTAAAGAACCGCCTCGCATATATGTCGCCGGAATGGAAAGCAGCCTTCCGGGTTGCGACCAAGGTGGCTGATTCTTTAAAATTAGAGATGGCCATTGCTGCCTCGCCAGGGTGGAGCGAAACCGGTGGCCCTTGGGTGCCAGCCAAAGATGGGATGAAAAAACTGGTCTGGCGTGAACTGCGGGTAACAGGTGGTGAGCCATTTACCGGCCTCATTCCCAAAGCACCTGCCACCACCGGCCCCTTTCAAAACCTGGATATTCCTGAGGAAGTTTTCAGCCTGAGTGCAAAAACGGCAGCCCCGCCGGAATTCTATGAAGACGTCGCCGTGGTGGCCTACCGGTTACCTGTAGCCGCAGTTTCCATAAATGATTTGAAGCCCACGATAAGTTCCAGCAGCGGCAGTTTTACACTGGCACAATTAAGCGATGGCGACATTGCGGCCACGAACCTGCTTCCGCCTGATTCCGCGAAAGGACACGCGTGGATACAGTTTGAATTTGCGCAACCACAGGCCATCCATGCCGTCACCGTTGTGGGTGGGGGATCCCGCTCGGGTTTTGGTATCAACGGCCCTTCGGAAGAACGTAGCCTCGAAGCCAGTGACGATGGCATAAACTTTCGCCGGGTTAGTTTCATTCCCCTCAGTACCATTGCGCAGCAAACCATTACCATACCGGCAACCACCGCGAAATTTTTCCGCGTAACCTTTAAAAACCCGCTGCCACCACCGGATTACGGCGCCATCTTTGGCGGGGGCGGACCTGCCCCGAAACGCCCGTTGGGAACGGACGTGGCCGAAGTCGTATTACATCCAGCCGTCCGCATTAACCATGTTGAAGAGAAAGCCGGTTTTGCAACTGCTACAGATTTGGAGATGCACACGACACCAGTTGCTTCCGAGGTAGTTGCGGAAGCAGATGTCATTGACCTTTCCAGTAAAATGGACGCCGCTGGTACGTTCAACTGGACGCCGCCGCCAGGTAGCTGGCAGGTAATTCGTTTTGGTTATTCACTGACCGGCAAACAAAATCATCCGGCTTCTGAAGAAGCCACCGGCCTGGAAGTGGATAAACTGGACGCCACTGCCGTGAAAAATTATTTCGAAATTTATTTAAACAAATACAAGGACGCCACCGGCGGACTAATGGGCGCCCGGGGTCTGCAATATGTCGTCACCGACAGTTACGAAGCCGGACAGGAAACCTGGACCCCGCAAATGGCGCAGGAATTCAAAAAGCGACGGGGATATGCACTGCTTCCCTGGATGCCGGTACTCACCGGTGTCATCGTGAAAAGCAGCGCGGCGAGTGAACAATTTTTGTGGGATTGGCGCAAGACCATTTCAGAATTGCTGGCCGAGAATCATTACGACCAGTTAACCACCATCCTCGCGAAATACGGCATGAAACGTTATTCGGAATCGCACGAGAACGGGCGGGTATTCATTGGCGATGGAATGGATGCAAAAAGAACCGCCGCTGTGCCCATGTCGGCGATGTGGACACCCGGTATTGCAGGCTCAACCCTAACCATGGCAGAGGCAGATATCCGCGAGTCGGCGTCAGTGGCGCATATCTACGGGCAGAACATCGCAGCCGCGGAATCACTTACTGCTATTGGGTTTGGAGGAAAGGCCTGGTCATACTCCCCGGAAAATTTAAAGCCAACTGCTGACCTCGAATTAGCCAGTGGCCTGAATCGTTTCGTCATTCACACCTCGGCACACCAGCCGGTGGATGATAAAATACCAGGCCTCGGTTTATCCATCTTTGGTCAATGGTTCACCCGGCATGAAACCTGGGCAAACCAGGCGAATGCCTGGACGGACTACCTGGCCCGTAGCAGCTACTTATTGCAGCAGGGAAAGTTTGTGGCTGATGTCGTTTACTACTATGGAGAAGACAATAACATTACCTCCCTGTTCGGCGCAAAACTGCCGGGTGTTCCGGAAGGTTACAGCTATGATTTTATCAATGCCGATGCCTTCATCAATTTGTTGTCGGTAAAAGACGGCAACCTGGTTACACCAAGCGGGATGAGTTATCGTTTACTCGTGCTTGATAGTAATGCCCGCAAAATGTCCTTACCGGTGTTACGAAAATTAGCAGCACTGGTAAAGGCAGGTGCTACCATCACCGGCGTAAAACCTGTGGCTAGCCCAAGTCTCGCGGATGACCAGGCAGCCTTCGGGGAAATTATAAATCAAGTATGGGGTGCAGGAAATGAAAAAGTACTAACCGGCAAAACGATCGCGGAGGCGCTGGCTTCTATTAAAGTTGCCCCGGACTTCACCTATTCCAAAACGACACCGGCTACCAAGGTCATGCATGTGCATCGCAAACTAACGGATAGGGATATTTACTGGATCAACAACCGGAACGCAACTACCGAGACCATTGAAGCGGGTTTTCGTGTTGAAGGTAAAGTACCACAGATCTGGCACCCGGAAACTGCCAAAACAGAAGCTGCTTCCTACAGCATAGAAAATGGTATCACGACAGTGAAATTGCAACTGCAACCCAATGACGCCGTGTTCGTAATATTTAAAGACAAGGCGCAGAAAGCTGCTGAAACTTTGCCAGCAACTTCCGAAAAATCGCTGGCTACTTTAAACGGAGAATGGATCATAAATTTTCAAAAAGAACGGGGTGCGCCCGCTTTGTTGAAAGTAACGGGCTTGAAGTCCTGGACGGAGAACCCGGAGCCCGGCGTAAAATATTTTTCCGGCACGGCAACCTATACGCAAAACCTTGTTGCTGATAAAAACTGGTTTGGAAAAGGCGCTCAATTATGGATGGATCTTGGAGAGGTAAAGAACCTTGCTGAAGTTGTTGTAAATGGCCGCTCGCTGGGGATCGTATGGAAAACACCATTCCGCGTTGACCTGGATGGGGCCTTAAAACCGGGATCGAATAAGATTGAGATCAGGGTGACCAATCTTTGGGTAAATCGTTTGATCGGTGATGCGCAACCGGGTGTTACAAACAAAATCACTTACACAAGCATGCCCTTTTTTCAACCCAACTCAAAATTGCTTCCTTCCGGCTTATTAGGCCCGGTAAAAATTATGTCAACAACGACCAACTAAACCAGGAATAAAATTCTGCAAAGACTATTTCTTTCAAAGACATTTTACAGGATTCTTATCGTCGTGCAGTAACTTGCTTTGCGCTTCACGTGAATATTTGGATTTAATAAAAGTTTGATCAGGAAAATTAAAGGGCGGGTAGTCGTTATAGTTATGAGCTACCTGGAATGATATTCCTGGCGAAAGAAAGCGATGATTTTGATTGCAAGTACGGACAAAGGTTCAGTATCCGCTGACTGAATTAAAGTATTACTCTCGCAATTCGACTTTTAATTGGCTTCAAAAATTCACGATATACCAGCCAGCCATCAACGATGTTAAACCCGGTTTTACACAACAAGAACGATCAAACGCCAATCTATAAACAGATCGCGAAATCCATTGCCAA
>JAURWD010000307.1 GCA_030655145.1 Ferruginibacter sp. | reverse complement strand
AATAAATCATTCATTAAATGGCACATATTATCACATTCCTCGTCGTACTGGCTAGCTTTTTTTTACTGCCGGCAAACAGGCTGACGATAAAAAAAATCCTGGCGAAATTGTTGGGACGAAGAAGTAAAACGAACGGTGAGTTGTTTGACAATAACTACATCGACATTAAAAGTTTCTACCTGCAGGAATTTGGAATAATTCCATGTATGACCTACATCTCGGGTATTAAAGTGGAAAGCGCTTTCGAGTTCATTCATTCGGAGCAGGCAGGAAAAGTCAAAGCAGTTTACCAGAGTAGCTACTACAGTTGGGCCGATAAGAAACTGGAATTTAGCAGGACCATATTTCAGCTGGAAAATAAAGTAATGATAGAGCTCGGATACGACCACGCAAGAATTCTTTTCGATTCCGGCAATCACAACTATGCTGAACAACTTGGACTTGAGTTTGTCCCTTTTCGGTCGCCTGAAAAGACAGAGGCTTTCGAGATCAACATCATCACGGTTAGTGATAACTCCCTGCAATTAAAGCAAATGGAAATTACCCAGGTACAACTGGACCTGGGGCTGTATTACAACGATGATTTCGCTTCTGTCGATGAGTTGATCCGGGAACGGCTGAACAAGGAAAATGATAAAGGGATTATTCTCCTGCACGGATTACCCGGTACCGGCAAAACTACTTATCTCCGCCACCTGATTGGGCAGATGAACAAAAAAGTAATGTTCGTGTCCCCGGCCGTTGCAGAGAACCTGATGAACCCTGAATTCGTTGATCTGCTGATCGACAACCCAAATGCGGTACTCATAATTGAGGACGCGGAAAATGTGTTGATGGATCGGAAGTTCGGGTCTAAGTCTGGCGTAAGCAACTTGCTTAACATTAGCGACGGGTTGCTAAGTGACTGTCTCAACGTGCAGATCATCTGCACCTTCAACAACCCAATCTCAACTGTTGATGGAGCTTTACTACGCAAGGGCAGGCTTATTGCGAAATACGAATTCGGTAAGCTCAACGTCGGTAAGGCACAGGCTTTGAGCGATCATCTTGGGTTCTCCCATAAAATTGATCAGCCGATGACGCTTGCGGAAATTAGCAATCCCGGCGAGAAGGAGATTGAACACACTTCCACCAGGGTAGCCGGGTTCCGACGCGAAGCGGTTATGAATTGAGGAAAAGAACTTTCCCGGGAACGAGGTAAAATTGCAGGTTGCCTGGCCCTTAAAGAGCTACCGTTTACCCGGAAATTTCGGGTAGACAGTTGCTTCACCAGGAATAATTATTTAAAGGAATTGAAGAACAAACATCCTTTGGGATGAAAAAAAGAAAAACATGAGCAAGTTAAAAATAACAGGAAAAGAACTAAGAAATCTTGGCTTCCCGGAAGGACCGGTAGTAAGCGTAGCGATGAAGGTTATGGAAAAGCATTACAAACATTCTACTAAAGAAGAAGCTTTCAAAGTTTTACAGGGCGTCTTACAGGCGCCGGATGATTATGCAGCAGATGAAGTGCTTGGTCAAATAGCGAAACACCTGGTCCCGAAAGAAACAACCGAAGGTGCAGAGATCTCTTTAAACCATAACGGCATACAGTTTAGTGTTTTTGGCCAGGAATATATTGAAGAAGGAGCCATGCATCAAATGTACCAGGCAGCCAAATTGCCCATCAGTGTTGCGGGCTCGTTGATGCCGGATGCGCACAGCGGCTATGGGTTGCCGATAGGAGGCGTGCTGGCGACAAAAAACGCGGTCATTCCATATGGAGTGGGTGTTGATATCGGTTGCCGGATGTGCCTGAGCATCTTCCCGATGAATCCGAAAGAGTTGCTGCAAAAAGAGCAATATTTTGCCCGGGAGATCAATGAGGCAACGTTGTTTGGCAGTGGTCAGCAATTTGATCAGGCGGCCAACCATGAAGTGATGGAAGATGAATTATTTTATCAGCTTCCGTTGTTGAAATCGCTGCATCACAAAGCCTGGAAGCAACTTGGTTCTTCCGGTAGCGGCAACCACTTTGTTGAATTTGGTGTGATCGATATCGCGGAACAAGATGTTGAACTTGGCGTTGAAGCGGGCACTTACGTTGGGCTGTTAAGTCATTCAGGTTCCCGGGCGCTCGGGGCGAACATTGCGAACCAATACACAAAGATTGCCATCAGCAAAAGAAAATTACCGCAGGAGGCAAAAAATCTTGCCTGGCTGATGCTTGATGAAGCTGATGGTATTGAGTACTGGAATGCGATGAACCTCGCCGGTGAGTATGCAAGTGCCTGCCACCACATCATCCATCAAAAGATCGCGAAGCAACTTGGGATGCGGCCGTTAAAAATGGTAGAGAATCACCACAACTTCGCCTGGAAAGAAAAATGGGAAAACCAGGAAGTGATCGTACACCGGAAGGGCGCAACACCGGCCGGCAAGAATGTGTTAGGGATCATTCCAGGATCAATGACGGCGCCGGGCTTTATTGTCAAGGGGAAAGGAGAGGAAGCCGCCGTTAATTCTGCCAGCCACGGAGCGGGCAGGAAGATGAGCAGGACCAAGGCCATCCAATCTGTCACAGACAAACAGTTCAAGGATGAGCTGCAGAAGCATGGCGTGAAATTATTGGGTGGGGGTCTGGATGAATCTCCATTTGCCTACAAAGACATCGAAGCCGTAATGAAGTCCCAGAAAGCACTTGTAGATGTTGTTGGAAAGTTCACACCCAAGATCGTAAAAATGGATGGCGCCAAACATCGGAGCTGGACAAAGAAGGGTCGCGAAGACTTGGTTGGTGAATAGCGATTTTCATTGCAGAATAAATGATGAACTCCCGCGCACTCGTGGCGGGAGTTTTTTATTGCACCTAAACCACCAAGCGACTGAAAAACTTTGAGGGCACTGCGGGTAAGATGTTATTATTTTCTTTCTTTATTTGACCCGTCTTAGCCTTATTTCTCCCGTACCGTTTTGCTTTTCCATGGATCGAAACTGGGTTGATCGAATTAGTTCAAATATTCTATTTTTACCGTCCTTAAAATTAATGAATGCAGAAAATTGCCGATGAAATCAGGACCGTGTTTACCGGTTATTCCCCCGATGAAGTGATCTCCATTGACAAGCTGCCGCAGGCCGGCAGTGAACGTCATTATTTTCGCATTCATACTCCGGGGAAAACATATATCGCTACCTACGGAGCTAACCTCCAGGAAAATGAAACCTTCATTTATTTCTCGAATCATTTTAATAAAAAGAAACTCGCAACTCCCGAAATTTTGTGTGTGAATGAGGGTAAGGATATTTATATACAGGAAGATTTCGGCACCGTTTCCCTGTTGGACAAACTGGAAGAGAAAGGTTTTACTGCCGAAGTGTATGGCTACTTTAAAAAGAGTCTCGAGCACCTCGCCGCCCTGCAGGTACGTGGCCATGAACGGCTCGATTATAAACGCTGTCTCACAAATTCTTCCTTCGGCAAGCAGGCCATCATGGCTGACCTCCTCTATTTTAAATACTACTTTTTAGATGCCTTGCGTCGGCCGTACGACAAGCAGAAATTGATGGAGGATTTCGAGGCGCTCAGTACCTACCTCTCGCATACGGAATATAAGTTCTTTATGTTTCGTGATTTCCAGAGTCGTAATATCTATATCAAAGACGGCGAATCTGTTCATTTCATTGACTACCAGGGTGGCATGAAAGGCGCACCGCAATACGATGTTGCATCTTTACTCTGGCAGGCCAGGGCTAATCTCCCCGACGAATGGAAGTCAAAACTGTTAGAAGACTACATGGATGCTTTTGAAGGGATCATCAAAAAGCAGATCGACCGGGAAATCTTTAGCACCCAATATAATGGGTATGTGTTGATCCGCTTATTGCAGGTGTTAGGGGCTTACGGCTTCCGCGGCCTTTTCGAAAGAAAAGCCCACTTCCTTACTAGCATTCCTTTGGCTTTGCAAAACCTAAAATGGTTTGTCCACAATCAAAAAATAGGTGTGCCCGTTCCGGAATTCAAAAAGGTATTGGAGATGTGCATCAGCGATGAAGTGATTCAGCAGTTTACTCCAGTGCAGGCGACAGAAGATACCCCGCTTGTTGTACGCATCAACAGTTTCTCGTACCTGAAAACAGGCTATCCAAAAGATGAGACGAAGAACGGCGGCGGCTTTGTGTTTGATTGCAGGGGTATTTTGAACCCTGGTCGGATCACGGAGTATAAAACCCGTAGCGGGCTTGACAAGCCTGTCAAGGATTACCTGGAGCAGCAAACCAAAATGCCTGATTTTTTGAATAGCATTTATAACGTCGTTGACATTGCGGTAGAGGATTACATCAAACGTGGGTTCGAGAATCTAATGATCAATTTTGGCTGCACCGGTGGCCAACACCGAAGCGTATACGCCGCAGAAGCCATCGCACGCCACCTGCGCAATAAGTTTAAAGTTAAGATTGAACTCAATCACCAGAATAGTGAGAATTGGGTAACGGAACTCGCTGGTTAATGGTTGATGGTTCATTGTTCATGGTTCATTGTTGATGGTTCATAGTTAATGGATAATCTTCTTGCGGAGTGGTTTGTGATTGATGGTTCATGGTGGATGGGTCATTAGCAGAGTTGTGGAAGAGATTGATTTGTTAGTGGTCGATGTGTTGAAATTTTGTTGATGCTATTTTACTGATTCTCTTTAATTTGTATCAGGACCTGGATTGATAGATGGTTTACTATTATAGAAAGGTTGTGGGCAATTGGCCCGGGTGAATAGTGAGACGGAACTTCTAAATGATAAATAATGGCGTTTAGATTTGAAAGCTTGAAAGTTTGGCAAAATGCCCTTGACCACAGTAACCAAATAGATTTGCTGACAAAAACCTTTCCTCGATCAGAATTGTATAGTTTGTCCTCCCAAATCAAAAGAGCCGCTGATTCCGTTGTATTAAATATAGCAGAGGGCAGCACTGGTCAAACGATTCCCGAATACAAACGATTTCTCGGTATTGCAGTACGATCCGCAGTTGAAGTTGTCGCATGTTTGTTTATCGCAAGATCAAGGAATTACATTCCGGAAGAAGTATTTACCGGACACTACCAGTCATACGAACTGTTGTGCAAAATGGTGACTAAACTCAAAAACTCGATGTAGCTCTCAAGCAATGAACCATGAACTATGAACCATGAACTTATGAATAAAGACCTGAATTCCAATTCCCCTGGCACCCGCGCCATGATCTTCTCTGCCGGACTCGGTACACGCTTTAAACCCTGGACGGAAAAGCATCCAAAAGCACTCGCATTGGTGAATGGTAAATCCTTGTTGCAACGCAATATCGAATACCTGCAGCAATATGGCATCACAGACGTTGTGGTCAACGTCCATCATTTCGCCGACCAGGTTATTCAGGCAGTAGAACGCAATAAAGGCTGGGGCAGTAACGTGGTCATCAGCGATGAACGAGATGAGGTTTTGGAAACCGGCGGCGGACTGATGAAGGCCCGGCCACTACTAAACAATGGCTTGCCGTTCCTTACGTTAAACGTTGATATCCTCACAGATCTTAACCTGCATAAACTGATGCAGTTTCACCTGCAGGAAAAGCCCCTCATTTCATTTGGTGTAACCGACCGAAAAACTTCGCGGTATTTTTTATTCGACGAAGATCACAAATTGCAGGGATGGCGTAATGTGCAAACAGGAGAGGAGAAAGGGCCCTTTCTTCAAATGGATGCCCGGGCGGTGCTGACGCAGAAAGCCTATAGCTGCGTCGTTGTCTTTCAACCAACCTTTTTCGACCTCGTGACCCAGCGTGGAAAATTCTCCTTAACCGAACCTTACCTGGAGTTAGCGAAGGAACATACGATCCTTGGCTATGACCATACCGGTGACAGGCTGGTGGATGTGGGCAAGCCCGAAAGTGTATTGACAGCTGAAAAATTATTTTGACCTTGGTGATGCTTAATCTGGATCACGGTAGTGGCTATGCGAAAAATCTGGTTTTTGCCGAGTAAAGCTTTATCGTACAAGTGTGCGACGCAACGATGCTGCCAGGAGTGCGACAAGCCTGGGCAATCACTTCATCAACTTTTCAACAAAAAATTTAAGGGAAAACCGGGTGATATCAATGCACCACTGATATCTTTTGCGTTTGTACGTAATCGGTAGCTGAAATTTTCAGGTAGTATGTACCCTCTGCAAAAGCACTGGTACGAATTTCATCATTGCTGCCTTGCATTTCTTTGGAGCATATTTTTCTACCGATTCCGTCAAAAAGCTGCATCATTATTTTACCTGTAATACCCGAGGGCGCAGCAACTTGTATCGCATTGTTGACAGGGTTAGGATACACAACGAAAGCTGCCCTTCCTTTTGCGGACTGTAACAACATGATGCGACTGTAAGTATAAGTTCCATCATTGTCTACCTGCTTAATGCGATAATATAAATTGCCCTGCGGTATCAGTTGGTGTTGATACTCATAAGCTCCCCTGGTGGAACTAACGATAGGGATTTCGTGCAGCGCGGTCCAGCGACTTCCGTTGGTACTAAATTCAATTATAAAGGTTGCGGCATTCACTGTTGGAGTGGCAACGGTCCATTTGATAGCGGCTGTACGCTCATTCACAAGCGAGGCATTTACATTGATGAAACGCACCGGCAGCGTGCCGATATTAAAAGGTGTGGGAATGTTTTCACCAACTTCTCCCGCGTTACCATTGTTGTTTGGATCAACCACGGCCGCAGTCCCGTTATTGGAGGAATCGGAGATGGCAATCAAACTGCCATTTGAATTATTGCCAATTGAACCACTGCCAACTGCGCTGTTGAGGTAAGTTGTTGTTCCGTTTAAATTGGTTACGCGGCATTGCACCAGCACCTTAAACGAATAGTTATTGACGGCACTGGTTTGGTTCGGTAAACTCTGGCCTCCGTTCAAAATATTGGTATTCGTAGTTCCATTGAACGCGGGGTTCAACGTCAGTCCTAGTTCATTACTGCCCGGCACAAAAGAAGTGCTGATATTTGAAACATTAGCTGCGCCAAAAGCGATGCCTAGATCGTCTGCGAGATTGATATCATTGATGATCACATTGCCGATATTTCGAACATAGATCTCGTAGGTAAGGTCGGCCGTGTTGCCATCAACCTTGACTGCATTTACTAATTGTTTCGTGCTGCCGATCGAAGGCGTAAGACTCGTGTTATCAATCGGGGCTTCTCCAACCTGGAAGAGTTTTAGGTCGCCCAGGGTATTTGTCGCGATGGCATAATCAAAATAATAACAAAGCCCGCTGAAGAAATTGATGCCCGTTATTTCGAGCTGCCCATTCAGGTAAGCAATGCCATAACAATCCTGGGGTAGTGTTTGCAGGTAGGTTGCAGTGGCGTTGCCGCTCGTTGAACCATAGTTGTTGATTTCGTATAGGCGTGAAGGTTGGCTTCCCAGCGTGGCAAACATGCGGCCGTTTGGTAAAATAGTGAGGTCGCCACTGGTTATGCTTGTCGGGAAATTGTCGACTGGAAATTGAACCAGCCGGGTGTTAATCACAGCGCCTGTATTTACATCAAACTTATCCATGTTGCAAACGCCTGTTTGCTCATTGTAGTTCGAAAATGACCAGAGATCACCGTTGTTATCAAATTCGAAATTGTTGGAAACATAGCTGTAGGAATACGTGGGCTCAACCGGGATGGAGGGTGGACATGCAATGCCCTGCGGTATCCCCATATCCAGCAGCCAGATCTTGGTTTCCGTCAGGGTTCTTACATCAGCGATGTATACCTTGTTGTTCTTCGGGTTGTACGCAACAAACACACTAAAGAAGTTCGGCAGTTGGGGCGACATGCTACAGGAAGCTAACGTAGACGGCGAGCCGCTGAGCGGGTTATTTATCAATGAAAAAGCGGGCGCAATGGAATTGTAACAGCCCTGGCTACCAAAGTTTACCAGCACCGAATTTTGAGCTGTTGTGCTTGCCTGGTAACACCAAAGCAATGCAAAGAAAATAAGTACGTGTTTCATCCTCCAAAGATTAAGCGTTAGGTCTTCCGGGGAAAGGTCGGCTTGTTGAGGATGCTTGGATACTGCAAACGTCGTCCGATTTAAATTTTTTCAGAGATCAGCACCTTAAATATAAGGTTTTCGCGGCCCGGTTGCTCAATTGCTGCGAAAAAAAACGCCACTTCGTTCTGAAGTGGCGCTGAGTATTTTGCGAAGTGGTTATTCTTTCTTTTTCTCAAACAACTCACTTTTATCCACCACCTTCACCTTGTCCTTTTCTTTCAATGTTTTGCTTACGAGCTCGTACGGACCAGTCACCACTTCTTCTCCTTCTTTCAGCCCTTCGGTGATCTCTATGTAGTTGATATCCTGTATACTGGTTTTTACAGACCTGCGCACCACGTTGCCTTCTTTGTCGGTCAAAAACACGATCACATCCAGGTCATCTACATTAACATTCGCAAGATCAGTTTCAGTAGCAGGGCCTTTTTTTACTACGGCATTACTGTCCGACTTTTCACGCGTTGTTACGGCATTGATCGGTACGCTGAGGACATTTGCGTGGGTACGTGTTTGTATGTCCGCGCTGGCACTCATACCGGGACGAAAAGGGAATGAGTTTTTCGAAAGCAGGTCGGAATAACTCGATGGCAGCAAACGGATGTACACTTTATAATTTGTTACGTCCGTGCTGGTATTGGCTAGAGAGGTCTGGCTCGCTGCTCCATTATTGCTGCTCGCGATTTGCGTCACCAATCCTTTGAACTTACGATCGGTATACGCATCTACTGTAACAATTGCGCTGTCGCCTAAATGAACTTTTGGAATATCACTTTCACTAACATCTACCCTGATCTCAATTTTTTCCATATCGGCAATACGCAGCATTTCAGTACCGGCCATCATGTTACTTCCCACAACCCGCTCGCCTTTTTTCACGCTGAGTAAACTTACCACACCATCCATCGGGGCTACCACGGCTGTTCTTCCAAGATCTTTATTTGCTTTTGCAAGGTTTGCCTGCGCACTTTGTACTGCCGCCTGGCCACCACGAATTCCTTGTTTAGCTGCGTTGTAATTTGCCTGTGCCGTGCGAAAGTTTGCATCAGCAAGATTAAATTCATTGCGGCTGATCACCTTATCATCAAACAATTGCTTTTGCATTTCGTATGTCTTCTGCGACTGATCAAGCGATGCCTTCAAAGCGTCTAAGGCTGCCTGTGAGTTGGCTACCTGTGCCTGGCTTTGTGCTACGCCACTCGCGGCCTGGTTGGCCTGTATGCTGTAGATGTCCGCATAAATGCGGGCCACCAGTTGACCCTTCTTTACACTATCCCCTTCCTGCACCGTTAGCTCTGTAATCTCACCACTAATGTCCGGGCTCACCTTCACTTCGATCTCGGGGTAAATTTTACCACTCGCGTTCACGATCTCAATGATCGTTCTGCGCTGCACTTTTTCGGCGGTTACCTTTGTGCCTTCTTTTTTGCCAAACACACCGGCAGCTTTCAAGGCTACCACGCCCAGTACAACTACGACCACCGAAACTAAGATCCATTTAACTGTTTTGCTCATGTTGGTTGTTTTAGCTTCCTGTAATGAAAGCAGTATTTATTGTTATTCAGGTTATTTGAAAAAGATAATGCAAATGATTGTCCCGGCTATTGCATCTTTCTTGTACTTCGGTGGCGTCGCACTCTTGTGCTTCAACTCTTAACTCAATACAAATTGGTTTTTAAAAAACCGTTACGGGTAATTTTTCTGTCAGTTTCCGCAGCAGGCAATTTAGAGGCGCAATCCCTGGCCTTTATAAAACTCGAGCACCTTCATCTTAAACACGTAATCGTATTGATTCAATACGTATTCAAGCTTTGCCCGGAACAGGTTGTTTTGATTCGTGATCAATTCAAAAGTTCCCAGCATTCCCACGTCATATCTTTTTTGTGCAAAATCAAGCGTCCGTTGTGAGGCTGATACGCTCTTGCTGCTCGCATTGAATTTTTCAAGCGCCACCAAGGCAGCATTGTATGCCTGGTAAATATCCTGTTTCACTTTTTGATTATCAGCTTCCTGTTGCAACTCGATCGTACGGATATTGAGTTTACTCCGTTGCCAGTTGGTCCGGGCTTGCGCCCCATTAAAAATCGGGACAGAAACACCAATTCCCACCGACTGGCGGAAATTTTGTTCAAACTGTTTGGTTACTCCAACTGATCCATAACTAAAGTCAACAAACGGAGTGATCGGCAATACAGAATAATCAACCCCGCTCACACTAACTTTTCCAATAGGTGAAATAACCGGGCGGGACCCGGTTATTTGTTCCGCACGGCTGTTGTAGCCACTACCCAGGTTGCCAAATAAAAAGAAATTCGGATACATGTTTCCACGGTAAACCTGTGAAGCTTTTTCTGCAGCTTTCAGCTTATAATTATTAAACTTCTGTAAAGGTTGGTTGGCAAGTGCCAGTGCGAATACGGCTTCCGGTTGCAGGTCCGCAATTTTTTCAATCGGGATCAATTCGATCGGCGGTACAGAAACATCGAAGGGGGCGGCCGCATCAAAATTCATGTATGATTTTAGCACCAGGATCGTCTGTGTCACATTTCCTTTGGCGCTAACGTAGTTCGCGCTATCCCGAGCTTCTTGTGCTTCCAGCTCCGCTGCATTCAGTTCCGGCAGCGATCCGGCATTGACCAGCTTTCTTGTATTGGACAGTTGTGCCTGGGTTTGACGCAACTGAACCCGGGCAATATTCTCCTGCTCAATGGCCAGTAAAACCTGCAGGTAGCCGTTGGCGGCAGTGAGGGCTATGTCGTTCTTTAATTTGTTGGTGTTTGCTTTCGCAGCTTCCAGCTCCCACTGGTTGGAGAGGATCAAATTCTTTTTACTGTAGAAATTAAAAATGTCGGCACTCGTCTGCAATTGCATACCCGCACTCCAATAACTCTGCGTGATCAGCCTGTACGTAGTAGGATCCTGGTTACGGCCACTGTAAAACCCTTCATTGCCCGAGAAAGAAACATTCGGAAACAATGCCAGCTTGCTTTGATTATATACCAATTGCGAAACACTTGCCTGCACCTCGGATTGTTTAACCGTAATATTATTGGTCATGGCATAATCAACAATCTTTCGCAGGTCCCATTTTTCCTGGGCATTCACTGAGCTACATATAGCAAATAAAACGATAAGAGTGTAACGGACGTAACGCATGCGGCAAAAATATAACTTCCAGCGATATGGCAAATACCCGAATTGTTGAACGGTAACTAATTTTGGCGGCAAAATGCTGATGTGCTAATTAGCTAATCTGCCAATGCGCTAAATGAGATAGAAATAACTCAATTTCTCAATGACTCAATGGCTCAAAAATCAATGCTGAAAATGATCAACAACCACCATGAACCATGAGCCATCCCCAGGTATCTTGCCTGGCCTGCCCACCACCGGATTTTTTTCTGTCCGTTCTAACCCGGTAAAGTAATTTTTATAAAATGGCGAATGCCTGCTCCAGGTCAGCGACCAAATACGCAGGGTCTTCAAGGCCAACATACAGGCGAAGCATCCGGTGTTCTTTCTTTTCGGGGTCGAAGTGGCCTGGTTTAAACCCGGCGCATTTTGGTATGATGAGGCTTTCGTGTCCACCCCAGCTCACCGCCATAAGGATGTGCTTCAGCTTTTCGCAAAACTGTTCAATTTCCGCGACGGTATTCGCTTTTATTACGAAAGTGAGCAAGCCACAAGCGCCCTGCATCTGTTTTTTAGCCAGTTCGTACTGCGGGAAGTCAGTATCAAAAGGAAAAATAACCTCTTCCACTTTCGGGTGTTGTTTTAAGTAAGTCACCACTTCGCGGGTTGATTTGGTAATGTGTTGCAGGCGCATGGGTAGGGTGCGTAATCCACGGATCAGCAGCCAGGCATTGAAGGGTGAAATGCCGCTTCCGATGGTCAGGTATTCGCTGTTGAAGATCCGTTCCATCATTTTTTTGGTCCCCGTCAATACGCCGGCAACCGTATCGCTGTGGCCACCAATATATTTTGTCGCAGACTGTAAAACCAGGTCAATACCAAAATCGATCGGGCGCTGGTAAATTGGTGTACAATAACTATTGTCTATAATGGTAACGATATTTTCCGCCCGCGCAAGTTCCGCAACGGCTGCAAGATCCTGCAATGCATAGCTCCAGCTATTCGGACTTTCAAGATAGATCACCCGGGTATTGGGCAGGATCGCCCGCTCAAAATTCTCTATATCACGACCATCTATATACGTAGTTGTTATCCCGAACCTGGGCAAAATCACATTGAACATTTTATGCGCCCAGGTATACGGGTGTTCCACCGATACTATGTGATCGCCACTTTTAACATTGGCAAGTACCGCCGCAAAAATGGCGGAAGCGCCGCTGTTAAATACCAGGCAATCTTCGGCGTTATCGAGTGCCGCCAGTTTCTTCCGTAAAATGTCAACCGTAGGATTTAACCCGCGGCTGTAGAGGTAGCCGCCATATTCATCTTCGAAGGCAGTCCGCAAGTCGTCTACCGTGTCAAAAGCAAAATTGCTGCTTTGCATGATCGGGGGCGACACGGCATTGAAATATTGTTGCCGGTCTTCCGCGAGTTCATTGATGATGTATGAGATATCCATAAAATAAATTATGCGCCAGTAATAAAACCAAGGTGATTGCCAAACGGATCTTCAACGGTAGCCGTCTCAATGGTTCCGCCAACATTTTGTACGGGGCTGATAACCTTTGCGCCAAGAAACACTGCTTTTTCGACTGCCCCATGAATATCTTCAACGCTCCAGTAACTAACCGTATGATTGCCAGCTTCAATGCCGGTCATATCAGGGTCGAGTCCCAACTCGCATCCATTGATGTCGAAACCAACATAAAATGCTTCCTGGAAATATGGCTGAAGGCCGGTAAGTTCGATGTACCAGTTCGTTGCTTTTTGCAAGTCGGCCACATGATAGATGACTGTTCGTAATTTCTGTAACATTAGTTTACATGTTTTCTGCGTATGATAAAATAAATTCCGGTGAAGGCAGCGAGCACACCAAGGCCTGTCAGCGCGGCTTGCGGATCAGCAATCGAGATGCTCACTCCTACAAATAAATAAGCTGCCATAAATAAGATGGGCAGCAATGGAAAAAGTTTCATTTTGTAAATGCCCGTACCATCCAATTCTTTTGTCTTTTTTCGAAACCAAAAGATCGTCGCACTGCTCAATACCATACCAAAGCAATCGAGGAAAATGGTGAAGGTTAATATTTTTTCAAACTGCTGCGAAAAGAAAAGGATGACCATACAGATTGCGGCGAATATGGTGAGTGAGAAAACCAACACGCCCGTCTTTTCATTTTGCTTCGCGAAAACCGGCGGCAGGCTACCGTCATCACCCATCGCATACATCACACGCGGGTTGCTCATCAGTAATCCGTTCACATACGACAGTACGCCGATAAAGAGGAAAACCGAAAAAACTTTTGCCCCGGTAGATCCAAAAATTTTGTCGATCACTACGTAAGCAATCTCCCGCTCACCTTTCATCTGCTGAAAACCGATCAGCTTGTAATAACTGAGGTTAACGAGAAGGTAGAGAAGAATGATGACCGCAATACCAATGAAAATCCCACGGGGAATATTTTTTGCCGGCTCCTTTACTTCACTGCCAAAGTTGATTGTTTGCTGGTACCCACCGTAGGTGAATGAAACCGCAATAAGGCTTAC
>JAURWD010000302.1 GCA_030655145.1 Ferruginibacter sp. | reverse complement strand
ACCGTAAAGGATATACGCCGCGCCTTGGTTGATGCTGATGTGAATTATAAGATCGCGAAAGAATTTACGGATACCATTCGCGAAAAGGCCTTGGGTGAAAAAGTACTGACCGCGGTCAGTCCTGGTCAACTGATGGTGAAGATCGTGCAGGATCAACTCACCGAGTTGATGGGCGGTACAGAAAGCGAGTTCAACATTTCAGGCAATCCTGCAATCATCCTGGTCGCCGGCCTGCAGGGTAGTGGTAAAACAACCTTTAGCGGTAAGCTGGCTAATTACCTGAAAACAAAAAAAGGCAAATCTCCTTTGCTCGTAGCCGCGGATATTTACCGGCCTGCGGCGATTGACCAGTTGGAAGTATTGGGCGGACAAATAAATGTGGAGGTATATAGCGAGCGGGAAAATAAAGATGCGGTGAGCATTGTTCAAAACGCCATTAAGGAGGCGCGGACAAAAAACAAGAATGTGATCATTATCGATACGGCTGGACGCTTAGCCGTAGACGAAGTGATGATGACCGAGGTTGCTAATATCAAAGCAGCCATCAACCCGCAGGAAATCCTTTTTGTTGTTGACAGTATGACCGGTCAGGATGCTGTAAATACTGCAGCAGCCTTTAATGAGCGCCTTGACTTTTCCGGTGTGGTGCTCACAAAATTGGATGGTGATACCCGTGGTGGTGCGGCTCTCTCCATTAAATACACAGTAAACAAACCCATCAAATTCGCGAGCAGCGGGGAAAAGATGGAGACACTAGATATCTTCTACCCGGAGCGTATGGCCCAGAGGATTCTCGGTATGGGTGACATTGTGAGCCTGGTTGAAAAAGCGCAGGAACAATTTGATGCTGCCGAAGCGGCCAAACTTGAGAAACGAATTCGCAAAAATCAATTTGATTTTGAAGACTTTAAAACCCAGCTACAACAGATCAAGAAGATGGGTAATCTTAAAGACCTGATGGGGATGATACCTGGCGTAGGCAAGCAGATAAAAGATATTGACATCAATGATGATGCCTTTAAAGGTATTGAAGCGATGATCAATTCAATGACCCTGGAGGAACGTCGCAACCCGGACCTGATCAACCCGAACCGCAAGATCCGGATCGCGAAAGGTAGCGGGAAGGACATTGCCGAAGTAAACCAGTTCCTTAAACAATTTGATCAAATGAAGGACATGATGAAGATGATGAATAAGATGCCAATGGGCAGGATGCCGGGCATGGGAATGGGGCGCAGATAATACTAACGAAAATAATTTTAGAGGTCTCTCCACTAGGGGAGACTTCTTTCTTAAATAACTATGATCTGGATCAAGGTTTTTGGGAGAATAGACTGGCCAGGCTATTGATGCAATAGTGCTCGGCGAAACTCAATAGTCCTTTATAAATGCGTTGGCGGAAATAAGCAAAAATTTAAGGGAATTCAATTTGGTATTTGTGGTAGCGGTTAGTATCTTCGCCTTCCTTTTTTAAGGAGAGACAAAGAAACCCTATTTATTAACAACCCAAAAAAATTTCTATTTTTTATGGCTGTAAAAATGAGACTGCAACGTCATGGTTCAAAAAAGAGACCATTTTACTTCATCGTTGTAGCAGATGCCCGGAGCCCACGTGATGGCAAATTCATCCAGAAACTTGGTACGTACAATCCTCTGACAGTTCCTGCAACCGTCCAGATCGATCGTCAAAAAGCGTTAGATTGGTTACACAAAGGTGCTCAGCCTACTGACACTGTTCGTCGTATCCTTTCTTTCAAAGGCGTACTGTTCCTGAAGCATTTGTTGAGAGGTGTAAGCTTAGGCCTGTTTGATGAAGCTGTTGCAATGCAAAAATTTACGACATGGAGTGCAGAGCATGATGCTCATGTTGCAAAGCGTCAGGGTGCCCATAAAAAGGCGCGCCAGGATAGCCGCAACCAACCCGTTGCTCGTAAAGTCGCTGAAGCTCCTGCTGCACCTGCTGCCGCACCAGTTGAAGCACCCGCCACTGAAGAAACTAAAACAGAAGAATAACACCTCTGTTACGTTAATTCTTTTAAGCAATTTCGATTATTCGGGATTGCTTTTTTTATGCTTTTTAATTACTCGCAGCACGCGGGCGATTGTGCAGAACGCTAATTAAGCCAAACCCAAATAGTAAGTTTATGAGCCAATATTTTAAAATAGGGAAATTTGCTGCCAGTTTTGGCTTAAAAGGAGAACTGGTGCTGCAACACAGCCTCGGAAAAAAAACCACGCTGAAAGGATTAGAGACCATCTTTATTGAGCAGGGAAAAGACAATTTTATGCCTTACTTCCTGGAGCATACTAATCTTAAAAATGATGCGGAGATTTACATCAAACTCGAAGGAGTTGACACAAAAGAAGTTGCCCGCAAGTTGACACCGAAAGAAGCCTGGTTACTGGAAGAAGATTTTAACAAGTTTGCCGCTAAGGCATCGCCAATCACGATGCTCGGTTACCACTTGGTAAACGAAGACGAAGATCTTGGTGAGATCGTGGAAGTGATCGAACAGCCGCATCAAATACTTTGTGCGATCATTCTCGGTGGAAAGGAAGCACTCATCCCAATTCATGAGGAATCATTGGATAAGATAGACCAGCAGCAAAGAAAGGTTTTTGTCACTTTGCCCGATGGACTTCTCGAGATCTACCGGTAAGCTCCCGCTGCGCCCGATAACCAGTTCAACCTTGCCTCGAAAACCAAATTTCCATCTGTAACTTTATAGGGTGAGTAACAGTCCGCAACGCATCATCGCCCACTTTGACCTTGACTCCTTCTTTGTGTCGGTCGAGATACTAAACAACCCATCACTCAAAGGCAAGCCCGTATTTGTAGGTGGCTCGGATCGTGGCGTGGTAACGGCGTGTAGTTATGAAGCCAGGAAGTTTGGTGTACACTCAGGTATGCCTTCTAAAAAAGCGCTGCAACTTTGTCCCCAGGCAATTGCTGTCAAGGGAACCCGCGGCGAGTATAGCCGCTATTCCAGGTGGGTAACTGAAATCATCGCAGCAAACGCCCCACTTTTTGAAAAAGCTTCCATCGATGAATTTTATCTTGATCTCACAGGCATGGATAAATTTTTCAAACCCCTGGAATGGACGATTGACCTGCGTCGGCAGATCATGACGGATACAGGGTTACCCATTTCTTTCGGACTGGGCAGTAATAAGATGATTGCTAAGATGGCCACCAACGAAGCAAAGCCCAATGGTTTTCTCCAGGTTCCTTTTGGGAAAGAACGCGAATTTTTAGCGCCGTTGTTGGTGAAAAAAATTCCCGGCGTGGGAGACCATACCTGGGAGGTATTAAAAGCTATGGGCATTCTCACGATTCGGGATGTTAGCCTGCGAACGCCGGATGAACTGGAAGAGCGACTTGGAAAATGGGGGCCGGATCTATGGCAAAAAAGCCAGGGCATTCATCATTCGGAAGTAAGCCAGTATCATGAAGCCAAGTCGATCTCATCGGAAAATACTTTTGATGAAAATAAAACTGATCTTGATTTTCTCATGCGGGAATTGGTTCGGCTCACAGAAAAAATCGCTTTCGAATTACGGCAGGATGGAAAGGTGGCTGGCTGTATCGCGGTGAAGATCAGGTATAAGGATTTCGAAACCACCTCGCGGCAAACTACCGTGCCTTTTACCTGTTCCGACGATGAGATCATCCCGGTTGCAAAAGACCTGTTTCATAAACTATATCGAAAAGGGGAGCCGGTGAGACTGCTTGGCGTTCGCTTGAGTGAGCTCACCAGTGAGGCGATTCAAACAAGTTTATTCAATGACGTGGAACGCAAGACCGATTTATACAAGGCAATTGATGATGTGAAAAACCGATTTGGTAAACTAAAAATAAAGCGGGCCTCATCCAATTAACCCGGCAAAAACTACACTTGCTTTCGTTGATCCACATCTATTAATTCTTCCAATGTTTTCTTTTCCAGGATACGAAGCGTGGCATCGCGGGTTTGAATCATCGCCTTATTTAAACCACATGTAGCCTCATCACAGTCCTGGCATTTCTCGTAAAAATTTAAGCTAACACAGGGCAGGAGTGCAATCGGCCCACCAACCAGCCGGATCGCCTGGGCGAGGGTTGTTTTCTTCGGGGGCTGCAACAAATAATATCCTCCACCTTTTCCTTTTTTACTATCCAGTATATTGCTTTGTTTTAATTCCAATAAAATCGTTTCGAGAAATTTAATAGGTATCTTCTTATTGATAGAAATTTCAGAGATCAAGACTGGTCCATGCCCGTAACGAGCTGCCAGGTAGCCCAGCGCTTTCAGGGCATATTGCGTTTTTTTAGATAGCATGAAAGGAAGTTAGCACAAAAAGCAAAAATAAAAAAAAATTAAGTCTACTTAGTTGATAGACTAATCCTATATTTGCACCTTAAAATAATCTATTATGAGCCTACGTTTAGGGGACACAGCTCCCAATTTTACTGCACAAACTTCCCTTGGTGAGATCGATTTTTACGAGTTCCTGGGCAATTCCTGGGGAATTTTATTTTCGCATCCTGCTGATTACACACCCGTTTGTACTACAGAGTTAGGAAGAACAGCAGCCCTGAAAGAAGAATTTGAAAAGCGCAATGTAAAAGTGCTGGCGTTAAGCGTTGATCCCGTGGATAAGCACCTTGGTTGGATAAACGACATCAATGAAACACAAAATTGTTCAGTGGATTTCCCGATTATCGCTGATGAAGATAGAAAGGTTTCAACCTTATTTGATTTTATACATCCGAACGCATCGGCAACAGCAACCGTTAGGTCGTTGGTGATCATTGCCCCGGATAAAACTGTAAAGCTCATCATTACTTATCCTGCTTCAACCGGTCGAAACTTTGTTGAGGTGTTACGTGTAGTTGACTCTTTACAATTGACGGCAAATTACAGTGTGGCTACGCCTGCAAACTGGAAACATGGTGAAGACGTGATAGTAGTTCCTGCAGTTAGCACGGAAGATGCCTTAAAGAAATTCGATAAGGGATTGACCATCGTTAAACCTTACCTGCGGTATACACCACAACCCGACTTAAACTAATATCTATAAAAAAAAGAGCTGCAATTTTGCAGCTCTTTTTTTACCTGTTCTTTTTTAGTTGCTGGATCAATGCCCGCATATCTTTAGGCAATTCCGCTTCCAACAAATGTGCATGGCCGTTAGCATCTACAAACTTTAGCTGGAAGGAATGCAACCCAACCCTATTCAACATAGGACGTTCTTCATCGTCATGTTGACTGAGTTTATACTTTTTCTTGATAGATGAAAGTAAAATTGGTTTTCCATCACCGTAAAGTGGGTCACAAACAATCGGGCAACCAATATTTTTTGCGTGTACCCGTACCTGGTGGGTACGTCCGCTATGTATCTGGAATTTTACCAAACTAAATTTTCCAAAGGATTCTACCAATTCGTAATCCGTTACCGACGGCTTTCCTTTTTGATTGATCACCATCTGTCCTTTAAAAACCGGGTGCTCCATAATCGGCGCATCAATAGTCCCCGAGGTTTGAGGTAGCGTTCCCTGGACCAGCCCCAGGTAAAATTTCTCAACTGTCCGTTCCTCAAATTGCTTTGAAAAATATTTGTGGGTTGCCTCATCCTTTGCAAAGAGGATGATACCACTCGTTTCCCTATCCAACCGATGTATCGTGTATACATTACCGTAAGCCTGCAACAGCATATCTTTCAATGATGGTTCAGATTGAACCCGATCAGGGATCGACAACACACCAGCAGGTTTGTT
>JAURWD010000298.1 GCA_030655145.1 Ferruginibacter sp. | reverse complement strand
AGATTCACGGCCTGGAAGAGGCAGCGCTGGAGGGTACCATCATTTTTCATTCAGGTACAAAGGAGGACGGCGGTAAGGTTTTATCAAATGGGGGGCGTGTACTCGCGATTACTTCGTTTGGCGATACCATCAAAGATGCAGGCGACCAATCCAATTATACCCTGGAGCAGGTTTTTTTTGAAGGCATTTATTTCAGGGATGATATCGGTTTTGAATTTCGGTAGTAGGTTTGGTTTTTCATCTCTTCCTACAAAACAGTTGCAAAATCTAAAGGAGAAAAACAGGGAAGTAACATTCAGAAATTAGTAATGTATTCTCAGCAATAATTTGCTTTATCTGTCGTTACAGACAAGGATTTTCGCGTCTGCAAATTGTTGAAAAATAAAGAGTTTGCCATTGTTAATTCAAATATTTTCCTTCAACTTTGCCCAATTATTTACATTCGTTTTTTCTCTATATACATTATGGGTCTTTTTAATTTTTTTACTCAGGAGATTGCAATGGATTTGGGCACCGCAAACACCCTGATTATCTTCAACGATGAGGTGGTTGTGAACGAACCTTCCATTGTCGCCCTCGACAGAAACAATCCAAAGAACATTTTAGCGGTAGGAAAGAAGGCATTGATGATGCATGAAAAGACCCATGAGAGCATCCGAACCGTTCGTCCCCTGAAAGATGGTGTAATTGCCGATTTTAACGCAGCTGAATTAATGATACGGGAAATGATCAAAATGATCTACCCGAAGAAACCACTTTTCGCGCCAAGCTGGAGAATGATGATCTGTATACCAAGCAGCATCACTGAGGTAGAAAAACGTGCGGTAAGAGATAGCGCTGAACAAGCCGGAGCAAAAGAAGTTTACCTGATCCACGAACCAATGGCAGCAGCCCTTGGTATCGGAATTGACGTAGAAGAGCCTGTTGGAAATATGATCATCGACATCGGTGGTGGTACAACAGGTATTACCGTGATCGCCCTTGCCGGAATTGTTTGCGATCAAAGTATTCGTATAGCCGGGGATGAATTTACTGCTGACATTATGGAAGCACTTCGTCGGTATCACAGTTTGTTGATCGGTGAACGTACAGCAGAGCAAATTAAAATACAGGTTGGCGCTGCGATGAAAGACCTGGAAAATCCTCCAGATGATATCCCGGTAAACGGTCGTGATCTTGTTACAGGTATTCCTAAACAAGTCTTCGTAAGTTTCCAGGAAGTTGCTGAAGCATTAGACAAAAGTATTTTCAAAATAGAAGAGGCCATTCTTAAAGCCCTTGAAACAACACCTCCGGAACTTGCCGGCGATATCTATCGTCGTGGTCTGTACCTTACAGGTGGTGGCTCATTACTCAGAGGTCTTGACAAGCGCATCGCCGCTAAAATAAAATTACCAGTACACGTTGCTGATGATCCGCTGAAAAGCGTGGTAAGAGGCACTGGCATAGCATTAAAAAATTACGACAAGTATCCTTTTGTAATGCGGTAAGCGGCCGGCTGGTTGCCTAATTTCGAAAGATAAAGTCCCTTCCTCGTATGCAGACTTTTCTACAATTCATCAATACAGAATTTCCCCTCTCGAACAGGTTAGAAGGAGTGTCGTATGCGTAACATCTTTTTATTCATACGCCGGTATTTCAATTTCATCGTTTTAGTGATCCTGCAGATCTTCTGCATTTACCTGATCGTACACTATAATACTTACCACAATGCGGTGGCATCGGGCTTCATGAATGAGGTTACCGGCAAAATCAACACACAATACAATAAGGTCGATTACTATTTCCAGTTGAAGCGAACCAATGAGCAATTGGCAAAAGATAATGAGCGATTGAGAAATCAATTGGCCGAAAATTTTGATCGCCCTGACACCTCTGCTAAGATCGTTATCGATTCTATCCCATTTGATACTTCGGGTAATATCCGGAAGTGGGAATACCGTGCTGCTAAAGTGGTGTCGAGTTCAATTGCCGCTCCGAATAATTTCATTGTGCTTCGTCGTGGTTCTGCCGAGCACATCAAAAAAGATATGGGTGTGGTTGATCCTAACAACGGTGTCGTAGGCATTGTAACCGATGTAAGCGAACATTTTTCCGTGGTGATGAGCCTCTTGCACAAGGACAGCAAGATCAGTGCGAAACTGAAAAAGGGCGGAGAAGCAGGACAGGTTATGTGGGATGGAAAAGACCCTAACCGGCTGTCGTTGACAGAGATCAGGAAGAGTGCAAAGGTTGCAAAGGGAGATACACTTTTTACAAGCGGGTTTACCACCACCTTTCCCTACGGACTTATGTTGGGAACTGTACAGGAAGTTGTGCCTGAAAAAAGTTCGAACAACTTCAACATCCGCATAAAATCAAGCGCAAACTTTTACAACCTGCAATATGTGTATGTGATAGAAAATTACCAGAGCGACGAGATCAACGGGTTGTTAAAAACAGCCACCAACAAAACAAACAATTAAGCGTAACAACGCAGGCATGAGCAGATTGGTTAAAAATATCATTCGTTTTATCTTACTGATTCTTGTACAGGTGTTCGTACTGGATCGCATTCATGTGCACTACCTGGTTACCCCGTACCTGTATTTCCTCTTCATTTTATGGATGCCTTTTCAATTAAGTCGCACGGCGCAAATGTTGATAGCGCTGGCCCTTGGATTTACGCTTGATAGTTTTAGGCATCACCCGGGTTTCCATTCGGCAGCTTGTGTGCTGATCGCTTATCTCCGGCCTTTCCTCATCAACATATTGATTCCGCAGGAGGGAGCTGACAGCAATTACGAAGAACCTTCGGCGAAAAGTATGGGCGGATTTTTGCCGTATATGATCTATGCAGGTGTACTCACTTTTATTCACCATGCCTGGCTGTTTTTCCTCGAAGCCTGGCAATTTGGAGACTTCTGGTATTTCTTAGTCAAGACCTTACTCTCTACCGTTATCAGCCTGTTGCTGATCATCGTGGCAGAATTGCTGTTCTCACGCAAGCAGCAGTTTAGAACGAACACAGTTTAAATGCTGTTAAATTTCCAACCATAAAATAATATGCACCCCGGTTTGTAAACTGCTCACCTATTTCTGTTTACAATTCAATAATTTTATCATGCCGGCGTTCGACTCCCAAAGAATCTTGCCGCTTAGCAGTTGTTAAATCCAATTCATTAAAAACTCAATTAAATAACTTTTCACCTGTGTCAGTTTTCAATCAATCCCGCAAAAGTGTAATACAGCTTGTATTTGGAGGGATTTTTGTAGTGATCATTCTGCAACTGGCAAACCTTCAGGTTTTTTCCTCGAAGTATAAAGTGATGGCTGATGACCAGGGTAAATTCCGCAAGGTTGTGTACCCCGATCGTGGGATCGTGTACGATCGGAAAAAGAAGGCCATTCTTCAAAACCAAACCATTTACGATTTAATGGTGGTTCCCAATAAGGTACGTGGTGTTGATACAGCCTCACTTTGCCGCATCCTCGGAATCGATACAGCTGTTTTTAACAAAAGAATTGTTGAACTCATTATCAAAAACGGGCGTGCCCGCCCCTCCACTTTCGACGCATTGTTAAGTGACGAGAAGATGGCAATGTTGAACGAGGGGATGTACAAATTTGTCCCGGGATTTTACCTGCAGGAACGCCCGGTACGAAGCTATCCCATCGATGCAGGTGGAAATATCCTCGGCTACTTGTCAGAGGTTGACACCAACTTTTTAAAAGCGCATAAGGGAGAGGGTTATCAGATCGGTGACTATGCCGGCAAGACAGGCCTGGAACGCACTTATGAAAAGGTCCTCATGGGACAAAGGGGTATTGAATACTGGAAGCGGGACAATAAGAACCGCTTGACAGAAAGATTTGAAAACGGCCAGTATGATACAGCAGCGATCGCTGGAGACAATATGCATCTCTCGCTTGATATTGCCTTGCAGGAATTTGGCGAAACCCTGATGCAAAATAAAGTTGGCGCCGTTGTCGCCATTGACCCGAGAACGGGCGGCGTATTGGCGATGATCAGTAGTCCAACATTTAAACCAAAATATCTTACGGGCGCCGATCGCAAAAAACATTACGCCGAGCTGCTGCTTAACCCGGCATTGCCCCTGCTCAACCGCACGGTGAATGCGAAGTACGCTCCGGGTTCAACTTTTAAAACCTTGCAAGGGTTGATCGGGCTTCATGAAGGAGTGATCACTCCCAGCACACCTTTCAGTTGTAGTGGGGCATTCTACGGTTGTGGTAAACCAATGCGTTGCCTCGATCCCGGTGTCTGGTCTTTGAAAGGAGCGATTACACACTCGTGTAACACTTACTTCGCGAACGTCATGCAACGTGTGATCAACAACCCGAAATATCCCAATCTTGATAGCAGCCTGAATCAATGGGCACGCTACATGCATGCCTTTGGCCTGGGTCATAGACTTGGAATAGATGTGCCAACCGAACGCAGTGGTTCTATTCCAAATGCAGCTACCTACGACAAGATTTATGGGGACGGTCACTGGAATTTTTGCACTTTCAGATCAGTAAGCATTGGCCAGGGCGAGGTGGAGACAACACCATTGCAGGTAGCCAATGAAATGGCCTACCTCGCGAATAAGGGTTGGTTTATTACCCCGCATATGGTGGATTCCATTGAGGGCGGCGATAAGTTTGGTTTGATGGATAAATTTAAAGAGAAGCACCAACCACTGGAAATTTCTGACTCTGTATTTGAGGCGGTGCACGACGGAATGCAGGGTGTAATGGACGGCGGTACAGGCCGCTTTGCACAGGTTCCGGGCATTGTTGTATGCGGAAAAACAGGTACGGTAGAAAACGCGTATGGCGGTGTGAAACAAAAAGACCATGCCTTCTTTGCTGCATTCGCCCCGAGAGACAATCCACAAATTGCCATTGCTGTTATTTGCGAGAATGCAGGTTTTGGATCGACGTCTGCGGCACCGATAGCGAGCCTTATGATTGAAAAATATTTGAGGGATTCGATTGCGGGTCCTGAGCGTAAAGCAAAAGTTGAACAGATCGCAAACCTGAATTTGATACCCCCCAGGATCTATAAAGAATTACGGAGAATGGATTCGATCCGTCACGTGAAAGATTCAATTTACCAGGCATCGAAAGGTTATATCAAGATCGTAAAAGATAGTATGGGGCTTGATGCTGATGATGAAGCAGACGCAATGGATAAGGTGAAAAACCGGAAGGATGCAAAAAAGGAAACGCCGGTTAAAGATTCAACACCGGTAAAGCCGAAAACAAAAATTGAAGCTGTGTTGCCAGACAACAAAGTAAAACCCGAAGCAACTGACACAACAAAAATTCCTGAAGTATAAGCGCTGAGTTAAGTGCAGGTTAAGAGGTAGTCATTTATGAACCAAAGAAATTCTTCCATAGGCAAAGGCGTAGACTGGGTAATGGTATGGTTATATGCCATACTCGTAATGGTTGGATTGCTTTGTATTTTCTCCGTGGAGTACCGGTCGACCGATAGTGTGATCAACAGCTTTTTGGGGTTTAAGAAAAACTACAGTAAACAGTTTTTCTTCTTTGTTTTTTGCATTGTGCTGGCTACGTTCATTTTACTCATAGACAGCAAATTATTTACAGCTACGGCCAACTTCAGTTACCTCACCGGAATTGTTTTGATCCTGCTCACCTTTGTGATCGGTAAAGAAATTAAGGGATCGAAAAGCTGGATTCCCTTGGGCTTCATGAACCTGCAGCCGGTGGAATTGTGTAAGATCTTTACCTCTCTTGCGCTGTCGAAATTCTTATCAATGCCGGAGACAAATTTTACCAAACCGAAGTCGCAGCTGATCGCTGCAGCCATCTCCTTCCTTCCTGCGGTGCTTTCTATTGCCCAAGGTGAAACCGGACTTGCGCTGGTTTATTTTTCGTTTCTCATTCCAATGTACCGAGAAGGGTTGCCACCAGGTTACCTGATCACCGGCGCCGCAATGGCAGTGTTACTTGTTATTTCATTATTGTTTTCTACCAAGACCTTGCTGATTGCTTTCCTGGTGGTGGCGGTCTTATTTATTTTCTTCAACCGCAGGCAGGTAAAACGGAGTAATAGCCTGTTGGCAATGGTGGTTATCATCTGGGCATTCTGTTCAGTGTTTGTCGGCGTGTTGGTGCCATTTACATTTAAGCATGTTTTTAAACCTTACCAGGCAGACAGGATATTTAGCATGGTTGGAGTTGATAATCCCTTTGCAGATAAAAATGCAATTGACCTGAGCAATCCTGAGGAACTAAAGGAAAAGAAAAAGAAAACAGACCAGCAGAATTACAATGTAAAACAATCTAAGATCGCCATCGGTTCGGGCGGAGTGCTGGGCAAAGGTTTCCTGAAAGGGACTCAAACGCAGGGAGATTTTGTGCCCGAGCAACACACTGATTTTATTTTTACTTCGGTCGGCGAGAATTTCGGTTTTTGGGGTAGCACCTTACTCATGCTTTTATATTTATCGATCATCTTCCGGATCATCACCCTGGCGGAGCGACAACGAAGTACGTTTAGCCGGGTGTATGCCTACTGTGTGGCCGCCATTCTATTCTTCCATGTGGCGGTGAACATCTGTGTTACCGTCGGGCTGGCACCGGTCATTGGTATCACGCTTCCGTTGTTGAGTTACGGCGGTTCTTCACTCATAACATTTACCATCCTCATTTTTATTTTGATCAGGCTGGATGCCGATCGGCAGATGGTGCTGCGGTAAGATCTGCGGACGCTACCTTTTGCGAAGAACGAATTAGCCTCGTTTGGGTTAGCTTTGCGCCATTATAAATTTTTTCATACACTCGCCGTCAAACCGGTGATGATATGCAAACACAGATCAAGAATACATGAAAATAATTCCGCTCAGCGAAGGCGCTTTCAGCATCGATAAAACAAAGAAATTTATTCCCTTTAATAAAGAATCTGATGACCTCCAAAAACGGACGGTTGGTAGTTTATTGGTGGAGATCCAACCCTTTTGCATCATCACAAAAAAAGATGTGCTGATCATCGATACTGGCCTGGGCTTTACGAATCCGGATGGGACTCTACAGATTCACCAGAATTTGATGGATAACGACATCAATCCCATGGACGTTACGAAGGTGTTGCTAAGTCATTTACATAAGGATCATTCCGGCGGAATCAGCCGCTTAGATAAACTGTTGAACCAGGAGTATTTTAATTTTCCCAATGCCCAATACTATGTCAGTAAAGCTGAATTGACTTTTGCAACAGAAACCGGGGCGCCGTCATACACACCTGCTGAATTCCAGATTTTGCAGAACGCTGATAAAGTTGTCTTCCTGGAAGGTAGCGGAATGATTGATGATTATATCCGGTATGAACTCACGGCTGCGCATTCACCCTGGCACCAGGTGTTTTGGATCGAAGAAGATGGGCAGAAAGTGTTTTTCGGTGCGGATGACGCCCCGCAACTGCAGCAAATGAAAAGCAGGTTTGTGGCGAAATATGATTTTGACGGGAAGAAATGTATGGAGTTGCGTCAAAAATGGTGGCAGCAAGGTCAGGAGGAAAACTGGACCTTCCTTTTTTATCATGACATTAAAACACCCGTGTTCAATTTCGAAAAATAAAAACGGTCAGCCTTCCAACGAGCTGACCGGGTATTATCTAAAACAACCATCACAAAACTTCTTGTAATCATTTATCGTTCACCAGTTATGGCACGTTATTGCGTTGTGCCCGCTGGTTGCGCATTGATTTAATTAACAACTGCCTGAATTTCGCCTCGGCATTATAAAGCCGGTTCATCCGTGGTTCACCAATCACTCTGGTGAATTGATCACGATACCGCTTGCGCAGGTTCAACACTTTTTCATCCCTGTCAAGTACATCCTGGTCGTCGGCAACAATGGTCCGCATCTCCTTCGAGTACTCGTTGTAGATAGGCCAGAATTTCTGCGCTTCATCTGGTGTGAGCTCCAGATCCCTGCTGATAAAAGCGACTTTCAGTGCTTCTATATCCTGTCGTTTCTGACCAGTATTTTGAGCCTGTGCCACTCCTAAAACTGATAAGCTCAGCACCGTCATCAATAAGTATAATTTTTTCATCGCTGGTTTTCTCCTTAATTTTTTAATGATGAAGATTCGATCTGCTTCAGGTAATTTTCCAATGTCTTGTCATCAAGCAAATAATCTTCCTGTTTAGGTAAAATAGTTTCGTCCAGGTTATTTCCCAGGGCGGTGATATCAGACAAATCACCATTCACTTCCAGGTAACTGGCAATATCAGCATTTGTAAGATTTTTCAACGTCGCGTTAAATTGTTGTTCATCCATAGTCCTCCCTTTTTCGATGGAAGCATCCAGTGCAGCCACCTGGGTTGGCAGGCCGGTACTATTGTTATTGCCTGCATATTTGATAACTCCAAAGGCAGCCAGGCCAATTACCATGGCAGCAACCGCAAACCTCGTTACAATATTTCTCCGCGGCATCTTAACGACCTTCGCAACGGGTTGAACTTTTGCACTCATCTCAGCGGGCAAATTGGTAAAATATCCCGCAGGAACTGTAAAAACCTGTTCGTTTTGTATACTATATAACAAAGGTGAAAGCTGCCTCAATTCCACACTTGCATTGTCAATAGTTACCTGGTTCAAAACTGACTGTACATTGCCTTCAAAATAACCCGCCGGAACTTCAAAAACGTTTATCTTTTTCAGTCCAGCTAAAACAGGCGACAAAGTCTCGGTCTCGCCGGAAAGCTGCTCCGCAGCTTTGATCTTTTGAAAGATCGACCCTGCAAGATTATCAAAATAGCCGGCGGGAACATCAGCTTTTCCTGCACCCGGCAAGACTTGCTCTATATTCAAACAAGCAAGGACAGTATCACTTATGCTGTCAAAATAACCTTCCGGAACCGTGTAGACATTCACCTTCCGCATGCCTACAAGCCGGGGGCTTAAAGCATTTAATTCGTCCAGTATGTCGTTGTTTGTTTCCATCTATATAAAGACCTGAAATGACCTTGTTGGTTTAATGATTGAGGATATAATCTTCTATTTTTTTCACCGCGTGGTGGTAACTAGCCTTTAATGCTCCTTCGCTGGTTTCAAGCACCCGGCTCATCTCTTCATAAGGCATTTCATCGTAATACCTTAAATTAAAAACCACCCGTTGTTTTTCCGGAAGTTCCTGCATTGCTAATTGGAGTTTCCATTCAGCTTTATTGGCATCAAAATTCTTATCTGCTTTCAACTGGTTCGCTAACCCATTTTCTTCATTACTCAACGACACCGATGTGCGCTTTTTTTGTTGCTCCAGGAAAGTCAACGATTCGTTCGTAGCGATCCGGTACATCCAGGTATACAGTTGGCTGTCTTCCCTGAAGTTGTCGAGGGCGTTCCAAACTTTTATAAACATATTTTGCAATACGTCATTGGCATCCTCGTGATGTACCACCATACGGCGGATATGCCAGTACAACCGCTCCTGGTATTTTTTGATAATAGCGGTAAAAGCTCTTTCTTTTTTCAGCGGGTCTTTAAACTGGAGTAGTAGCTCCTGGTCTTCTATATTTTGTTGAGCCATAGTAGTTAAGCAAGTATAAAAGTAAAAAAACCAATCATAAGATTGGTTTTATCATCAAAAGTTTAATCTCGTTTTAGCATCATCCATTCTTGCGGGCAATTACTTTTTCAACTGCTTCAACAATATTTGGTGCATCAAGACCATATTTTGTCAATAGCTCAGCAGGTTTGCCGCTTTCTCCGAAAGTATCATTCGTACCGATGTATTCGATGGGGATTGGCAGGTTTTTGGCTGCAACCTGGGCAATGCTGTCTCCCAAACCACCGATGATATTGTGTTCTTCGCAGGTAACGGCGCACTTTGTTTTGCTGATGGAGGTCATAACAGCTTCAACATCCAGTGGTTTAATAGTATGTATATTGATCACTTCGACACTGATTCCTTTTTCCTCGAGAATTTTTCCAGCTTCCACAGCCTTCCAAACCAGGTGACCACAAGCGAAGATGCTCACGTCTGTACCTTCAGACATTTTGATCGCCTTACCTATTACAAAATCGCTTTCACTGGTAAAAATTGGCCAAACCGGCCGACCGAACCGCAGGTACACTGGTCCCTCATATTCCGCGATGGCCATGGTAGCGGCCTTTGTTTGATTATAATCTGCAGGAACGATCACGGTCATTCCCGGTAACATCTTCATTAGCCCGATATCTTCCAGGATCTGGTGGGTAGCGCCGTCTTCACCCAAGGTAAGTCCCGCATGACTTGCACAAATCTTTACATTTTTCCCACTGTAGGCTACTGATTGACGGATCTGGTCGTATACCCGGCCGGTAGAAAAGTTGGCGAAAGTTGTAGTGAAAGGGATTTTACCGCCAATTGTTAAGCCGGCAGCAACGCCGATCATATTTGCTTCAGCAATTCCGCATTGTATAAAACGCTCTGGAAATTCTTTTACAAATGCGTTCAACTTCATCGATCCCAGCAGGTCAGCTGTTAATGCCACCACATTTTCGTTTTTGCGGGCAGCTTCCAGAATGCCATCACCGAATCCACTTCTTGTATCCTTATTACCTGTTACCTGGATGTCTTTTAACATACGAGTTTTTTTATTTTGAGCCGCAAGATAGCATATGCCGCTAACTATTGTTGGGCTCGAAGGAAGAAATTTAAAGTTGCTGATCTTTGATTTTTAGTTCCCACTGCCAGGCCGAAGTCATCATTTCTTCGAGCGTGTACTGTGGATCCCAGCCAAGCTCGGCTTTGGCCTTGTTGTTATTTGCGTAAATGGCAACTACATCACCGGGGCGTCTTGGTCCAAGCTCGTAATTTAGTTTGACGCCGTTTGCTTTCTCAAACGCATTGATCACCTCCAATACTGTATATCCGTCACCGGTACCAAGATTGAAAATTTCCGGATTGACCTTGTTCTGGCCCGCAACCAAGTAATCCAACGCGAGTGTATGTGCATGCGCAATATCGGATACATGAATATAATCTCTTACGCAACTTCCATCCTTTGTGGGATAGTCAGTTCCGAGCACTTGCATAGTAGGTAGTTTTCCGATTGCTGTTTGAGTGATTGCAGGAACGAGATTGGCCGGCCGTCCTAAAGGTATCTCACCGATCAGGGTGGAAGGGTGGGCGCCAACCGGGTTAAAATACCGTAACAAGATCGCCTTGATATTGCCACTTTTTACGGTATCGCTGATGATCACTTCTCCCATTTGCTTCGTAGCACCATAAGGAGATTCAGCCGGCTGTTGCGGTGTTTCTTCAGTAACCGGGATCTTATCGGGGCTACCATAAACTGTGCAGGATGAAGAGAAGACAAAATGAGGTACATTAAACTCTTCGGCACATTTAAGTATATTGACAAGAGAGGTGAGGTTGTTCTCAAAATACATCAGCGGCTTTTGCACTGACTCGCCTACAGATTTATAGGCAGCGAAGTGGATGATGCCGGTAAGGTCACTGTTTTCCTGGAAGATCTTTCGGGTTTCTTCGAAATCGCAAAGATCAACCGCGTAGTTTTTGATAGCTCTGCCGGTGATCTCTTCCGCACCTTTCAGCAGGTTCGCATTACTGCGGGAATTGTTATCAACCGAAACTACATCATATCCATTTTGAATCAGGTCTACAATGGTATGGACTCCAATATAGCCGCAGCCGCCGGTCACAAGAATTTTTTGCATGCTTGATAGTTATGGGATATTCAACCTGCAGCATCATGCTGCGTAGTTGCGGCAAAAATAACGGTTGTTGACTGATCAAAAAAATCACTCATGTGACTTTTGATGCAGGAAGAAATTATATAAACATGGAAACGATCAGGTAGACGATACCTGCAAGGATAGCACTTACCGGAATCGTCAGGATCCAGGCCCAGAGCAGGTTAACGGTTAAGCCCCATCGTACCGCACTTAGTCTTTTCGTAGCGCCCACCCCGATGATAGAACCGGTAATTGTATGCGTAGTACTAACGGGAATGCCCATCTGCTCCGTCATGAATAACGTTAAGGCACCGGAAGTCTCCGCCGCTACACCTTCAAGTGGTGTAACCTTGGTGATCTTCGTTCCCATTGTTTTCACGATTTTCATTCCTCCACTCATGGTACCAAGCCCGATCGCCGTATAACATGCCAACGGCACCCAGGTGAGTTCTTTCAGTGCCGTGCCGACGTCGGGGTATTGACTGCTATTGTAGGCTACATAAGCAGCGCCGATGATGCCCATAACTTTTTGCGCATCGTTACCGCCATGCCCAATGCTGAATGCGCCGGAAGATAACAACTGGAGTTTCTTAAACATATTCGCCGTCCGGTAAGCGTTCGGCGATTTTATTTTTTCTGAATAAATGTAAGCGAGAATGAAAAGGAAAACGATGACCATGATAGCGTTTACGATCACTGAATTATCTGCTTTGTACAGGTTTTTAGAAAGCGTTGCGACTTCCACATTTGCGTCAACCTCGTTTTTTATTTTTTGTGCAACACCATCAGCACCGATACTTTTATATTCGCCCAGAAACGGCTTCGCAGCATTTACTTTAGCTATAGCTGCGTTGTACTCCACCGTTTTTGCTGCATCTGCAGCAGCTTCTTTTTTAAGCACATCAACTTTATAGTACTTAACCAGGTTGTCTTCAAGTTTTATCTGTTCAAAGTTTGCGAAAAGAAACCAGGTGCCAATTGCAGTCAGCACTATGATACCAATCTTTGCCCAGGTATTGCGCATGATGGTTACGATGGTAATAAAGATCGAGATCACCATTCCAAGCAGAGGTGCAAGGAAGATGAAAAGAATGATCTGGGTTATTTTGCCCAGTTCAACAATGCTTCCGATCCCGGTTAAGCCGTTGGTGATGAACGCATGGGTTATGGCTGCGCCGGCAAAGCCACCGATCAATGTATGCGAGGAAGAAGAAGGAATTCCATACCACCAGGTTAGCAGGTTCCACATGATCGCGGCAATAAGCCCCGCAAGGATCACCGGTAACGTAATGAATTCCTGGTGAACGGTCTTTCCAATAGTGTTGGCAACCGCATGATCCTTAAAAATAAAGAAGGCAACAAAGTTGAAGAACGCCGCCCAAACCACGGCCTGGAACGGTGTGAGTACCTTGGTTGAAACAATTGTTGCTATAGAATTTGCCGCGTCGTGAAAGCCATTGATGTAGTCAAAAACAAGCGCAAGAATAACAATAACTATCAACAAGGTCATAAGAGTAATTTGATAATTTGCTAATGTGCTGATTAGCTGATTATAAAACGAAATTGGGCGTTAATGAGCACATTAGCCAATTAGCTAACTAGCTAATTGATTAGGCGTATTTCACAATGATTGATTCTATAACATTTCCCGCATCTTCACACTTATCCGTAACGATCTCCATTACCTGGTAGATCTCTCTTTTCTTAATAACTTCTTTCGCGTCGGGTTCTGTAGCGAAAAGGCGTTCAATACTCATGTCAAATATATCGTCCGCCTGGTTCTCGATGCTGTTGATTGCCACTAAAGCATCGGTGATCTGGCGCATATTCTTCATGTTGCGTAACTCGGTAACAGCCTTGTGTACCTGGACACAGCCAACGGCGATGAGGTCAGCCATCTTTTTAATTCCGATGTCATTCGGATTAACGCGGTAGAAGTTTATTTTTTTCGCAGACGCATATATATAGTCAGCAATATCGTCCAGCGCGGAGGCGAGGTAGTGAATATCTTCCCGGTCAAAAGGCGTGATAAAATTCTTTCCAAGTTCAGTAAAGATGTTATGGGTATAATCGTCGTTTACATGTTCCATGTCTTCGATCTCCTGGATGAGTTGTGCCCGTTTGTCAAAGTCAGGCTCGTTCACAACTTCCTTCAATTTATCGCCCATTTTCACAAGTTCCTCAGCAACGCTTTCGAACAACTGGAAGAACACGCGGTCCTTTGGCAGAAATATCTTCAAAATAGAATTAAAACCCATGGTAAAAATTTGCGCAAAAGTAAACCTATACCCGCGAATGCTTATGTGTTTAAAATTGGTAATAATAAATTAACATGGCAAACTTGCATTTTCCCTTCACGTAAGCTACTAAAATACTTCCCGCAATTTGTTAAAAACTCGCCGGCTTTTTTAACAGGATTTGATATATGGTTATTAAATATGGATAGTGATTGTTGGTGTTGAAACATTTTTTTCACACATTTGTACAGATCGCAGCAGCAAAACTTCGAACAAAGAGGTCTTTCATTCTGTAATTGTTAAGAGAGTTTTAATATTATTTAATAACCAAAACCGTTTTATGAGAAAAATTGGCCTCCTTTCGGCGATGCTATGCATGTTATGCATGAATGTAGCATTTGCCCAATCCAAGACCGTTACCGGCACCGTTAAAGATTCAAAAGATGGCACTCCCTTGGAAGGAGTTACTGTCGTTGCAAAAAATGCGCAGGCAACCACAGTTACGGATGCTGCTGGCAAGTTCGAACTCTCTGTTCCTGCCAAAACAAATACACTGATTTTCTCCTACATCGGCTATGCAGGTTCGGATGTGAAGGTGGGAAGCGAACCGATAACGGTTCAGATGGTTAAAACCGGCAGCGAACTCTCGGAAGTGATCGTAGTTGGTTACGGT
>JAURWD010000291.1 GCA_030655145.1 Ferruginibacter sp. | reverse complement strand
ACCGTACAGGTGCGGTTAGGTGCTACCCCTGAAGTATAGACGCGGTATTCAGGTGAGGTACCTCCTGTGAGGTCAAGGTTCATCGCCGCGATCACGTCTGAGACACTCGAAAGCAACACATCATAAATACCTGCTGAAGCCGGGGCAACTGCGCCGAATTTTATGAATCCGTTGGTATTCAGGATAAACTGCGTGTACGTGGTTCCGTTAAAAACAAAATTGAAACCGATGTCCTGCGGAGCAGAATTGGCGTCATCAACTTCCGAAGTCGCAATGACGGTTCCGTTGGTCCCAAGATCCGTGTAGGTCTGGGTGGTATTTACTCCACTCGCGGCCGTGTAATTTAATTGGGCCCAAAGAGTTTGAAAGGAGAAAAGGATGATGCATAGTAGTAGTGTAGAGATTTTCTTCATGGTTACGTTTAAGGTAAATAATAAGCAAATTATGGTAAGCGCTTCAAAAATAATGATAGAAACATTTACAAAATTCCTATGTGGGTAAAAAAGATATGTTTTCGTTTTCCATACACAACAAAGCCCGCGGTTGCGGGCTTTGTTGTGGCATAATTACGGGTACTGGTAGCTGAGAGAAATCCCGTGAACCAGGTTTATATTTATTTCGATCGGGTCACTGCTCCACCCTTGCGGCTGTCGACCGTTACTTTATAATTGCCTTGTCCCGAAATAATCCAGCGGACGACAACGGTGCTTAAGCCCGGTATGTTGGGTACAGCTATCGTTGCGGCATTGTTAGGTTGCTCCGTACTAATATTCAGGTCTTTATTTTCCACGATCATCCCAGCCAGAACCGTTGCCCCGGAAAGGGTGATCTCATCCGGCCGCTCGATCTTGTACTTTAGATCCTGGCTGCTATGCGTTGGCATCAACCGGCTGTTTGAAATAGTGGCCGTAACTTCCTTCAGGCCATTACCCAAATCTTTTTCCAAAATAGTGTCAACTGCTAACAGTGGCGTGTGATAAGCATGGTAAATGGTGAATGACATATTGCGGTGTGCATCACTTTCGAGTAAAAAGCCCGGATGTGCCCGGCCGAAATTTTTCTTAAAACCCCCGATCTCAATCCTGCCATATTGTGGATGATCGTATTCATGCCATTCTACAAAGGCATCTTTAAAAAGTAAATACCGGTCAAACTGGAACGAAGTATTATCCAGTGGATCACGTGTTGCGTCCTTATTAAACATGAGATACGGCGTCCACAACTCGTTCGAGTAAGTGTAAATGCCACGGCCGCCATAGAACCAATCCAACTCGCCACCGTAAGCAGAATACAGGTCTTTATAAACAACGAGGTATTTATAACCCGGGATCAACTCCTCTCCCTTTTTCGCGATCACATCATAAACCTGTACATCCTGGGCATTGTAGGTGACCAGGTCGTTGGGATCACCCGGTCCGCGTAAGATCATACCCCCGGCGTTATGGTACGACTGCGCCGCCGCTATGTTGGGATGCTTCATCACAAATTCCATCACAGCGCGATTTTCGGGTAAGGAAAAGGGATACTTGTAAGCTCCATTTTGAATGTAATTCGGCTGCCATCCCCAACCCCAGTCGCGGTTAGGGTCATATTCAAACGTGTAGCCATCTTCGTTAACCGCACCATCGCCATCATTGTCTATACCTTCGAGCCCTAGTAATTCGTGCGTTCCTTTTTCATCGGGGCCTACGCGGATCATCCGCGACGGATCCATCGGGTCAATTCGATAGCGACCGTTCGGATCTTTCCGGCGCATGCTCAGGATCTCATTGTCTTTATCCAGGTCATCGTAGCCATCTTCATCCACTTGCCCATCGCGGTCGTTATCCACCGGCAAAACACCGGAACGTGGAGAGTTACTCGTATTTGGCTCGTGAAAATAACTGTCGCGACCGTCAGGGTTGATCGTTGGAACAATGTAAAAAACCTTATCGGCCAAGAGTTCCCGCACAAACTTCGTATCCTGGAAAGTTTCGGTGAGGTACCAGGCGGTATACAGCGCAAACTCACTTCCCTGCACCTCGTTGCTGTGGATATTGCCGTCAATGTACATCCCGGGTTTTTTATCGGCTTCGCCCGATTTAAAATCAGTAATGGTGAGGCACCAGATATCACGGCCCTTAAAAGACTTACCGATGGATTGCAATTTCGCGAGGTTGGGATGAGCAGCCGCGATCTTTTTGCAGATCTCGGAGATGCCTGCATGGTCATTGAAACGGTTCCAGCTCATGGGAACCTTCGGATTCACGGGTGAACCAGAGGCTTTAAATAACTGGCTGGCGGTTTGGGCAGCCGCGGGCTGAATGATTGCCAGGCTGAACAGTATGCGGAAAAAATAGCTGGTAAATATTTTCATGAGAATGGTGGCTACTGGTTAAAGATTGATTTCGATTGTTTTACTTCCCGTGGTCGGACTGCCGGCTTCCAAAACAACCTTGCCGGTGCCTTTGATAAGCCAGGATAATTTTTGAGAACCATAACCATCCAATGAATTCAGCACCTGTATTTTGCGCCCGCTGATCACTGATTGATTTCCGTTGACACTTATTTTTACGTTGATCCGTTTCACAAAGTAACTGCGCTCACCCAGTTTTGAAGGCGAGGCCAGGGCGCCTTTATTGATTATGTCAACTGTTACCCTGGTCAATCCGCTACCCGGCTTTTCAGTCTTGATATTTATAATGTCGATCTCCGGTTGAAGAGCGGCTAGTTTCACCAAAAACTCTGTATGCTTTTTAGCGATGCCCGCCACCAGGTTGAATGGAGGCGTATACAGCGCGAATGGATCAAGTCCACCAACCTCCACTTTTTGACCGGGGAAATCGGGGTGTGTTATTGTCTTCCATTCTGTAAACTCCGGCTTCAGATTTTGTTGGGCTACCCACCGAAAATAATGTGCGCCCACATCATCGACCGCAAAGGCCTTTTCATTTTTCAACGAGTCGGGTTTTGTTTTTGGAACCCACCATCCCGGTGTGCTGAAACTGTAGCGGCCATAATGATAATAGGCCCAGGATAAAAAATCGCCACCCGCTTCAGTGGTCTTGGGAGCATCTTTTGCAGTCAATTGTTTGGTGTAAAGATCAGAGACCATTGTATTGACTTTTACATCCGCCTCCAGCCAGCTTGCTACCCTTGGTTGAGTGGCAGTTGCTGCGGTAAAAGTGTAAGGATTGCTTAGGTTATTCAGGCTTCCGAAACTCACCACCGCGTACACATTGAAGCGATCGTACAGGTAATCGAGCACTGCCCTTGTCTCTAGTTCAGAAACAGCAAACTCTCCGGAGCCTTGGGTAAATGATGGATGTTTGTAACTGAGGTTCTTGTTGAACCACACACCGCCTGCACCGTCCTCGTTGAATTCACCGTCCTTATCATTATCGCTGCCCTCCGATCTGACCAGGTATTTACCCTGCTCGCCTTTTGCGGCATCTGCTTTTACCAGTACCCGCACATCGTCAGGATGCGTTTTATAATCGCCAACCGGTGACTCAATGCGCATCCAGGTGATCTTTCCATTTCCATCCAGGTCTTCAAAACCATCTTCATTTGATCGGCCATCGCGGTCATCATCCGTGCTGGTTGCATTCCCCTGGCGGGCGTATTTCATTTTGTCGAAAAACTGTTCCATCGCATCTGGAGACAGGTTGGGGAAGATGTAAAAGGTTGTCTTTGCTAACAATGCTTTGATGCTGTCTGAGCCGGAACCCTTCAACAGGTTCTCCGCGAAACTTATGGCCAGCTCCGTGCCGAGGACGTGGTTGCCTTCTACCCCACCCGCGATGACAATGGCGGGCTTTTGATCAACATTGCCAGAGCCGAGCGTTAGTTGCCAAATGTCCTTTCCACCGGCAGTTTTTGTAAGAGAGGTTAGCCTCGTCAATTGTGGGTAGGACTTAGACAGGGCCGACAACCGGCTCAATTGGCCGGAAAAGTTGGAATAATTTTCCTGCCCCTGGGCAACTGCAGCAATTAACACCAGGTTACAAAAAAAAGCTGCGCTTATTTTAATCATGAAGTAAAGTTTTGGGGGGCTAATATACAGAAAACAACTTAGGAGGCCGGGTTCTGTTAACTGTTCTGTGAACAGTATAGCTCACTATGCAGACCTACAAATACAACCAGTTAACGCTTTATGTTTTACTGAAAAAATTTCCTCTTTTGTTTGTTTGTCAATTTTTTAGGGAGATAAATGACATTCGTAGTTTTTGTTTTTTAATTTTACAGCGATTTTATCCCATCAGTATCCTATCAAAAGGGAAAACAACAGATCCCTGGAAACCTCATCCGGCATAAATTTTGGCAAGAGATGCCATTCGAATTATCCTTAGTCGGGCTTACAAATAATCATCCACTGGTAAATCATTTTGGTCTGCCAGTTTAAATCGGGAATACATTGGTACAAACATATATCTACGCCGGCATCGCATTTATTGTGGGATTCGGCGCTGCCTGGATCATACGCACGATCACCCTCATGAAGCTGGCGAAACTTCAGAAGAGTACCCAAGGCTACCTGGAAAGCGAGCGGTTGATGAAAGAGACCTTGCAAAAAGAGAATGTGCAGGTGCATCAATTTAAAATGGCAGCAGAGTTAGAGCATTCGAAGAAATTAAAACAGGCTGAGGAGTTGAACAAGATACTCGATGAAGACATTCTTCTTTTGCAGCGGAGCAATGAAGAAACCGAAGCCTTGTTGCTTGCTGGCGAACCAGAAATTCACGCGCTAAAAATAAGGTTACTCGAAGCGCAAAATACCATCGCGAGATTTCGGGCCCAACTCGGAATGAAAGAAACCAGCACGATCTAATCCTGAATTAAAATGTGCAAAAATGTATGCCTTAGAAAAGTCCGATGGCATGTTTTTTGAACTTTTAAAATAGTTTCTTGATAAGGGGTGGTTTAAAGTTCAACCTGAGAGCAGACCCTTTGAACCTGATACGGGTAATTCCGTCGAAGGGAGTGATTGAAACACGAAGGTTTTGGTTTACACCAAAACCTTCTTTTATTTATACCATAAGGAGTGTGGCCTCCACAACTTTATCTTAGGGTTTTATAACGTTCCAGGGAGTTACCACGGGAGTGGTTTCCTGTTCTTCACTTTCTTCTTCCCCGGCATTGCTTTCCTGTTTATCCGCAGGCCTGGTCAAGGGCAGGTTCGTATCCAGGGTGGTACCGGCTTCACCAAAATTTGTTTTCACATTTTCAATATCCGCTTCCGTGATCACGTCGTTGATATCGGAGAAATGGCGGCGGATCTTCTCATCCGTTTTTTCATCGGCAAACAGTTGCTCGCTGGTTTTGTCGGTTCCTTCAATTGGATCTTTTCCTTTGTAGATCATATAGAATATTTTAACCTTTCGCGTAAAAAATAATACCAAACTTTTCGGAACAGGATCATTCGAAAAAAACCGGTGGAGAAGTTTTTGAAGACGGTACAGGAAAACAACTAATAATTGAAGACCTGGAGCTAAATAAAGAATTCTTCGGAAATGATCTTGCCGTCTTTAACCTTGTATAAGCATAGCTCAGTCATGTCCATTTTTCCCTGCTCCTTCATTGTAACGTCAAGACGCATGGTGACGGCGAAACTTTCTGTCGCGACGAGTGGTGGCGACACCTCCAGGTTGTGCATGGTTTGTACCATATCGTTAAACTTCCGGATTTTCTCCTGGATCGCGGGCAAACCTCTTGTCTCTTTTTCAAACGCCGGCGTAGCATATGGTTCCAGGCTGACAGCATCGTCAGCAAAAAGTTCTTTTTGTGCTTCTTCAAACTGACCGCGGGCACACAACTGAACCAGGCGATCGGCAATTTCATGAATGGTCATATAGATGATTTTGGGAGCATAAATCTAAAAACAACTTGGCTAAAATGGGCATAAATAATTTGCAAAGTTTTCCCGGCCGGAAGCGATGAGGCCGAAGCGAGCGGAGACAATTTAGAAACTGGGGAAATTCTTTTACAAGAACGAGAAAAAGCCTTCAAAACCTGACTTGGGATAGCAGGCTAGCGTTTTAAGAACCTTCCACCCAACAGCTTTTCCATTACTTCATCTTTCAGGTTCCGACTGATGGGAATATGATGCTGCCCGATGATCACCTCGTTCCCTTCGATGCTGTCAACCTGCGCTGCTGCAACCAGGTAAGATTTATGGACTTTTAAAAATTGGGCGGCTGGCAGGTACTCATCCACGGCTTTAAAAGTAAGGTAGGTAACGTATTTTTTTGCACTGGTGTGAATACAAACATAGTTCTGTAATCCCTCAACAAACAAAATGTCATCGAAAGCGATCTTCACCAGTTTGTTGTCAGACTTAATATAGAAATGATCTGTACCACCACGGGGTTCAGCCAGTTCTTTTTCCCGCAGGGAATAATATTCCTTTGCTTTTAGCGCGGCCTTTAAAAAACGTTCAAATGAGATCGGCTTTACGAGGTAATCGAGGGCATTTACCTCGAAACCTTCGAGCGCATGATTGGGATAAGCGGTAGTGAATATCACCGGGGGTGCTTGCGGAAGCGTGCGAATAAAGTCAAGCCCGGTGATCCGGGGCATTTGAATGTCAAGGAAAATCAACTGAACCTCGCCGCTGGCTATCAGTTCTGTTGCTTTCAACGCAGCATCAAAGTCGCCCACGCATTCCAAAAATTCAACCTCATCAATATACTCCTTCAGGCCCCGGCGGGCAAGGGGCTCATCATCAATGATTATACAGCGAATGCGCATGTGGTGAAATTAGAGCTTTATTGAAAGGTGAATCTTGAATGTCGTATCACTATCATTAACCTGCAGGTGGTGTTTTCCAGGGTATAAGAGTGCCAGTCTTCGTTGTACATTCTCCAACCCAATGCCTTTATGATTATTATCGCTCTGCATTGCCTCTTTCGAATTGATCGCTTCGAAAAAAAACTCATCTGCGGTATGATTCATTTCAATGTTGATGAAGTTCTTTGGGCCGTGAGAAATATGTTTGAACGCATTCTCAACAAAAGGAATCAGCAACAATGGCTCAATAGAAAATCCCTTTACCGTCGGGTCGATCTCCATGTTAACTTCAAAATTTTCATCAGTGCGCAGCCGCTGGAGATCCACGTAATCCTGCAGGTATTTAATCTCTTTCTCAATGGGGATGCGGTCATCATTCATTTCGTACAACTGGTACCGCAACATATCGGAAAATTTGTGCAAGGCGTTGCGGGCACCGGGATTGCTTTTATCAATCAGGAAGTAGACCGAGTTGAGTGAATTAAATAAAAAATGTGGGTTGATCTGCGACTTAAGGAAGTTCAGCTCGGCCTCTGCTTTTTCGCGGGCAGTGTCGGCCATGCGTTGTTGCAAGTCACCATAATCGAGCATTAGTTTTATGGCCGCACCGGCGATCACGAGGAAAAAGTGTGGTATCACATTATCGTAAATTCTTGCCTTCACATTTCCGGCAAATTCGAACAAGGCAGGATTATTCATTAAGCGTCCAAGCACTTGCATTTTTAGCACACTACTGGTTACCACTAACAACACGAAACAGCAGGTAAACAACAAATATCTTTTTCGGTAAAGCAGCTTGGGGATCAGGATATAATTGGTGATCGTGATCATGAGCGCCAGGTCAACAACTTTTATCAGCGTTACCTGGAAGGCCCGTGCTGTTGTGGAATAATCTTCATAACGCAGAAAGTACCATAGGCCAAACAGCATGATCCAAAAGACAAGGTGATGAATTTTATACTTTATAAAAAAAGCCGCCGTATGCATAAAACAATATTAGAGAGATAAAACTGAAATGCGAAAAGCCATTACATCTAATGCATCGTTTAGCTGACGAAATGCTTGATCCCTTCATCAAGCATTTGTTCCTCCTTATGTAAATAATTTGCACCACGGCCAGCCGGTTTTCATATTTGTGTTTAAATAAAATATTATGAAATCAATCATTTTAGTTTTTATCCTGGTAACGGCCATTTCAACAACCGGGTGCTCCCAACAAGGTGCAGTAACACCTGCAAAAGAAGCGTCCATGATCAAGGTAGGCGATGATTGTGAAGGCTGTGAAGCAGTCTATGAAACCCCCGTACCATTTGAAATGCTCAGCAGTTCCCTGACCTTGCCGGGGTTTGAAGGAAATGGTCCGAAGATAGAGATCAGCGGCACCGTTTATCAACGCGATGGACGCACCCCTGCTACTGGTGTTACTTTTTATGTTTACCACACCGATCAAACAGGTGTATATGCTACAAAAGGCAATGAAACGGGCTGGGGCAGGCGACACGGCTACATACGCGGATGGCTGAAGACTGACGAACGTGGCGCTTACAAAATTCTGACCTTGGTGCCCGCCTCTTATCCAAACAGCAACAATCCAAAACACATTCATCCAACCATTAAGGAACCCGGCAAAACCGCATATTGGATCGATGAATTCGTTTTTGCAGATGATCCTTACTTAAGCGGTGCGGAAAAAGACCGGAAGCATCCGAGAGGCGGAAGTGGTATTTTGACCCCGGTGAAAAAGGACGGCCTGCTTCGGGCAACGAGAAACATCACGCTCGGGCTGAACGTTCCTAACTACCCGGTGGCAACAATATCAAATCCCAGAGACAACAAGCTAGCCGGCACCACTGACAGCCCCGAACTCACCCCCTATTTTTACCCGGGCCTGGTCCGTGAGAGCACATATTTAAGTTCCTTCAGTACAGACCAACAAGTTGCGGAACATTGAAAGACATGCGAATGGCTGTTGGAGCCATTGAAGTCTCAAAATCAAATCCGGTAACTTTATGGAATGAGCAAAACGAATCTTGAAAAAATGCTTGCCGGCGAATTATACGACGCCGGGGACCCGGTATTGTTAGCGATGCGGGTTGCGGCGAGAGAGCTGATGCAACAATATAATCAAACGACCTACGACCGTGAAATCCGCGGCGCAATATTGAAGAAATTGTTGGGGCAGATGGGAACTAACATCGATATACAAACGCCTTTTTTCTGCGACTACGGCACAAATATCCGCGTGGGTGAAAATTTCTTTGCCAACTTCAATTGTGTGTTTCTTGACTGTGCAAACATCACCATAGGCAACAATGTTTTTCTTGCTCCCAACGTGCAATTGTATACGGCACATCATCCCATTTTAGCAGCAGAGCGAATAAAAGGACCGGAGCTTGCCTCCGCCATCACCATCGAAGACAATGTCTGGCTCGGCGGCGGCACCATTATTTGCCCCGGGGTTACAATTGGCACTAACAGCACCATCGGCGCCGGAAGCGTCGTAACCAAAGATATTCCCGCCAATGTGGTAGCTGTGGGGAATCCCTGTCGCGTATTTCGGGAACTTTAATCCGCAATCTATTATTTCTTTAAAACCGAAATCTGAACAAAGGAAATTTCCCGGCTTTAAGAATTGAACTCTTAATTGCTTGGCTGGTGAGGCTTTCTGCGGAAATTACGGTCTCACAGGGTACCGCAAAATATGTAAGCTGAAAAAGTGCATGTCTTTTGCAAGGTTAGGATTAAAACTTACACATATGCAAAATTTGCAATCCCTCGAAACCGGTGCTTTATTGGAAATGCTCCTTAAAAACACCACAGATTACCGAAAGATGCTCGAACATGAATCAGGCAGCCAGCAGTTTAGCGACTGTGAATCCAACATCATTTTATTGGAAGCAATGATCAATTCGCGGCTTATCAACAAGTTTAATGCTACCTCAAGGCAGGAAGCAACTTACCAGTACAGCAACACCTTTCAGGCGACTGTCGCGGTGAGCTAATTTTTGTTTTTCCTCAGAAACACAACACCTTTTTAACAGCCTGTAGCGATGGACCACCATTTCTACAGGCTGTTTCTTTTAGGAGACCTTTAGTTTACTTTTGTTGGTTATGAATATGATCACGATCCTGGGCCTGTCTGCTGCTTTTTGTACCACCGTTTCTTTTCTGCCGCAGGCCATAAAAACCATTCAAACGAAAGACACTTCCGGGATCTCACTTTCCATGTACTCAATTTTCGCTCTTGGTACGCTCCTCTGGCTTCTCTATGGAATTTTAAGCGACAATTTTCCCGTGATGATCGCTAACGGTATCACCTTCCTGTTTGCAGTTGTTATACTAGCCTACAAGATCAGGTTTAAATAAACTTCAACTTTTACAGCGGCATCTATCAACCGATGCACAGATAACAAATTTTTTCAAACTTGTTTTTGTTCTGCCTTGCGTCATGGTAACTTTAGCGTCATGATGACTAAACTGCTTCAATTCCATTTTATGAGAAATTCTTGTATCCTTTTGCTTTTCACCCTCCTGCTGAATCAATTGGTTTCGGCACAATCAGCCGAAGTGCTAACGATCAGGAAACACGGAGCAAAAAATGCCGATGTGGTCATGAAGGAATTTACTGAATTTCTTTCGCTGCCGAATGTGGCTGCAGATCCCGCAGGTTTACAGAAGAATGTCGCTTTCATTATGGCAATGATGAACAAACGAGGCATTCAAAAAGTACAGTTACTGCATGCTTCAACAAACGGAGTTCCACCAGTCATCTACGGCGAAGTGATGGTGCCTGGTGCAAAACAAACGCTCATATTTTATGCGCATTATGATGGACAACCCGTCAATCCTGAACAATGGGCGAAAGAACTTAGTCCATTTGAGCCGAAGATGTTTTCGAAAGCTATTGACAAAGCCGGAGCACCCATTGCTTCACCGGCCGATGGCATCTATAACAGCGAATGGAGAATATATGCAAGAGGTGCCTCCGACGACAAGGCGGGTGTGGCCGCCATCCTAAATGCCTATGACGCCATCAAAAAAACTGGTTTAACTCCGGGATGCAATCTTAAGTTTTTCTTTGAAGGAGAAGAAGAAATGGGATCGCCTCACCTGAATGAAATACTGGAAAAATACAAATCATTATTACAATCGGACCTATGGATCATTTGTGACGGGCCAGTTCATCAATCAGGCAAAAAGCAAATTGCGTTTGGCGTTCGCGGAGATACACATCTTGATCTCACGGTGTATGCATCCAAACGACCGTTGCATAGCGGGCATTACGGCAATTGGGCGCCCAATCCCGCCCTGCGACTGGTTAAATTATTAGCTTCTATGAAAGACGAAACGGGGAGAGTAACGATAAAAGGATTTTATGATGATGTCACTCCACTCACAGCTTTTGAAAAAAAATCTCTAAACGAAGTTCCGTCAGTTGACGAACAAATGAAAAATGAACTTGGAATTTTTGCAGAAGAAATGAAAGGCACCACATTGAGTGAAGCAATTAATTTGCCTTCGTTAAACATCAATGGGATACTAAGTGGTAATGTTGGAAAGATGGCTTCCAACCAAATTCCGACACAGGCAACCACCGTCCTTGATCTTCGGTTGGTTTTGGGCAACGATTGGCAGAGGCAGCAACAAAAAGTAATTGTTCACATAAAATCACAGGGCTTCTTTGTAACCGGTAACGAACCCACAGATGCTGAGCGGGCAAAGTATGAAAAGATCATCAAGGTAATTCCGGGAGAGGATGGCGTAAATGCGCAGCGAACTTCGATGGACTTGCCCATTGTACAAAAAGTTATTGCAGCTGTGAAAACAACCACGAATGAACAGGTCGTATTACAACCGACAATGGGTGGCACCCTGCCTCTTTTTGTATTTGAAAAATATTTAAATGCAAAAACGGTGACGGTTCCGATCGCCAATCATGACAACAACCAGCATGCTGAAAATGAAAATATTCGACTCGGCAATTTATTTACAGGAATAGAAACGATGGCATCACTGATGCTAATAAAGTAGCTGCGCACAGAAAGCACATAGACTCACTACAATGCGTATTCGCAACCAGGCCATCATATAAAATCTGTTCTGAAACAGCAACCTGGTAGCACTGAAGAAGCTTCATCTACCTTCATCCAAGACCTGCTATGAATGCTCTTTCTGCAAGCTGGAAAAACGCAGTGTCTGCCAAAAATAAAAGAACCCTCACCGTTTTATAGGTGAGGGTTTTCTGTTGTTTATATGTATACCCTATCTAACTATAGATAAAAATTAGTCCGTACGTGGCTTAGTTTTCTTCGTAGTCTTCTTTGTTGTTTTTGTCGACTTCTCTGTCTTCGTTAATTTCTTATCACCGGTTGTCATCTCGTCCTTGTCTTTATCGCTTGAGGTTGACTTGGTGATCTCAATGAACTGGCCATTCTTCAATTTCACTGTTTTACCACTTGGATATGTTACTGTTCCGTCGCTGGTTACAGTAGCACCGCTTTCCAGTTTATAGGTTTCAGTGAGGCTATTTGTCTGACCATCTTTGATGACAAACATCGCGTCGTCACGCATGATCACACGATCACTTAACACTACTGTAGAATCCAGCGTGGTCGTGGTTGTAGTAGTTGTTGCTTTCGCACTTGTTGTCATACTATCAGCCTTGTTCAATGTTGAAGTTTGCGTAGTATTTGCAGTGCTTAATGAATCTGTTGTAGTAGTGTTGGTGCTCATTGAATCATTCATTTCATTCTTTCTTGCAAATGAAGATGTGTCGTTCGTCAAAGAATCCGGATAGTTTCTTTTTTGATAACTACTGTCCATGGTACGTGACTTATTCAAAGAATCATTCCAATTACGATTCGTAGCGGGAATGGTGTCCCTGTTTGCAGGGTTTGAATTCTGCCTGTTTGGAATAGTATCCTGAGCAAAAGCAGCGAGACCTAACATTGCTGCAACGGATAGACTAAATAATTTTTTCATCTTTTGTAATTTAATTCTGTTTGAAAAATTTGATTGCTTGCCTTAATGATTGTTGGCACATGACTAAGTACGAAAGCCAAGCGACGGATTAATCATGGAAACTTCCTTGGGAGTTAGGTACCCATGTGCGGGGTAGAGAAAACAATATTCAGACCAAAACTGAATTTGGTGCAGAAAAAAAGTCATTTTGAATGCCGAGAAGTTGCACCTGTATTTCACAAAATCCTTTCAGGTATACGCTGTTTACTACTAAAAACCAGCACGTTACACTTCATCAAAAAGGCATGAAAAAAAAAATTAATTTTTTCTAAAAAAAAATTTCAAAAGTATTTCGATAGCGCTCTACATTGATCTATTTCAGCGCCTGATATGCTGGTAAATACTGCATATTTACCACCGGGTTTGTCCTGGAAACCTTATGTAAGCTCCTGCATTTTAGCGATGTGGAATTTTGCGGGAAGAGATTATTTGTAAAAAACGTCTACCCATTACTGTAAGTGAGGTATTTTTCCCATTTTAAAAACTAAGCAAAAGTTCAGCGTACTGCCGAAGTCTGGAAAATTTTAAAATCCACGCACCCGGATTCACTGTCTGGACAAGTAATACTCCGTTAAAAATAAATGATACTTTTACAGAAATAATTAGGCCTTCTCCAAACAATTATCAAGCGACTTATGAAAAAGATCACCGTCTTCTGCGGATCCAGCCTGGGCAATAAAGCTGTTTTTAAGAACCGTACTATCGAGTTGGGAAAGGCGCTCGTTAGTCGCAAGATCGAGCTTGTTTATGGAGGAGCAAAGGTTGGAATTATGGGCTTGATCGCCGAAGCAGTACTGGAGGCCGGCGGAAAAGTAACCGGTGTGTTACCGCGTTTTTTGCAGGCGAAGGAACTTGCACACGAAAAGTTGACAGACCTGGTGTTGGTTGAATCCATGCATGAGCGTAAAACAACCATGAGTGAATTGTGTGATGGCGTAATTGCCTTGCCGGGCGGCTTCGGAACCATTGAAGAGCTTTTTGAAATGCTGACCTGGGCTCAACTCGGCCTTCATAAAAAACCCATTGGCCTACTCAACGTCGGGGGCTTTTACGATCCGCTGATCACGATGATACAAACAATGGTGGACGCTGGTTTTCTAAAAGAAATAAACCGGGATATGTTATTGGTTGATGACCAGGTAGAGCGACTCCTCGATCGCATGCAGGACTACCAGGCGCCAGAGGTAGTAAAGTGGTTAACTCCCCCAACTGTTTAAGACCACATTAAGCGCATCAAACTGTGCTCACCAGTTACTTATCTACAAGGCCATTTCCATTTCGCAAGCAGTAAATAACCTGCGCAGCCCGATAGACAACAGGAAGGTATTCGCGTAAAGCGCATTCGTGTCCACATTGATGACGGAAGTAAGGTGATCCCCATTTACCCCATTCACTTCATTGAACAAAGCCGACAGGTATTTTTCTTTGTATTCGATATCACAACAGCCAAAGTGGGCTATCCGCCCCGTTTCCAAATTACTGATGCAATAAGCTACCGGCTGCTGATCGCAACGGGCAACCTGTAATTTGTAGTTACTCTGCGCCCGTTTGATGCAGTTGGTGTTGTATTGCCAGGAAGGATTCCATTCACAACTTCTTTTGATAAGGGCCCAGTCCGGTGCGGGCAATGTCTCTATTTCGATGGAAGGTACTTCGTTCAAAATGGGCCTGCCCTGGTAACTGTTGAGTTTGCGAGTTACAGAAAATCCCATGCGCACATAACTTTTAATCGCCGGCATATTTTGTTCTACAACCTCCAGGATAGTTTTTGTAACTCCCGCTTTTTTTAACTGGCCAATACTGTATTCATATAAAAGATAGGAAAGCTTATGCCCGCGGTAATCGGGCAAGATGCCCGTACCTGCATTATAAGCCACCTTCTGGTTACCGACACTGTCGATCCCATGGAGAATAAATCCTACTAACAGGTCTTCGTCAAAAATGCCAAATGAAAGTTTCAGATCGATGGCTTCTGTTGTGATCTTTTCAGCAAACTGCTCTTTTGTAAACTGCAGCGGAACATAGTATTGCCTGAAAGATGCATTAAAACAATTTCTTAAAGTTTGCACATCGGTGCAAGCAAGTGACTGCACGGTAATGTGAGAGTTCGGCATCATGTTCTGGAAATTTAGCGTTATACAGATTTAACTTCCCATTCAAAATAATTGTGATCCGCATCCAATGCAAAGCCGGTTTTTTGGTAGAGCTTATTGCCAATGATATTGCCTTTGGCAGTCTCCAGCATCATCCCGCAACTTTCAGTAGTGCGGCAAAGTTCTTTCGCGGCATCAATGAGTGCAACTGATACGCCAAGGCCGCGATATTCCGGCTGCACATACAGGTCGTTCAACAACCACAATCGTTTCATACGTGTTGAGGAGAATAATGGATAGAGCTGCACGAAGCCTACAAGCAAATGATCGTCGTGCTCAGCAACATAAATGACGGATTCGTTCTGCGTGATGCGCTCAGAAACAAATTGTTGCGCACCAGCGGGATCAGGTTCTTTTTTATAAAACACGCGGTAGCTATCAAACAGATCACCCAGGAGTTTAACATCATTAACAGTTGCTTTCCGGATGGTCATACAGGTGCGTTATAAAATTTTTAACTAAACGTCTAATGTCGTTTAACATTTACGCTTACAAATTGATTGATTATTTAGACATCGAAAAAACAGATATGCTGAATGCAAAAAAACACAGGATGAGTGGTGAAAAATGATTCATTAATATTCAAATATGAATACAAACTCTACCATTTTGCTGGATTAGATACAAAGAGGCAAGAATAAGGGAAGTATTCGCGGCCTGGCCGCAATAAAGAACAGGCTAAAAACCTGGAGAATTTTAGGGAAAGACTTCTAGGGAAATCAATAAGCATTCATGATCAAGCGGAAAACGGTGCCTGTTGATCGATCAATTCAAGTCGCTTAACGATGCTGCCAATTGGTAGCAGCGTGCCTGGTGAAAGGACAGCATTTGCGCCGACACGGGAGCCATCTCCCACCAAGGCGCCGAACTTGGTACAACCGGTTGCAACCAGGTTGCCGTTATTCACTACGCTGATGCTTTTGTCGGTCCGTTCATTATAATGATTCGCCGTGATGGATCCCGCTTCGAAATTTACATTACTTCCAATGATACTGTCGCCAATAAAATTGAAGTGAGCGATCGCACTGCCTGAGCATACAATGCTCGATTTGATCTCGCACCCTGTGCCAATTTTCACGGAGTGACTTAGAAACACTCCACCCCGAATGTAAGCATGTGCCCCAATAAAGCAGGAGGCGCCGATGATAGCTGGAGCCTTTATGACGGCACCCGGTTCAACCACGGCAGACCTGTGTATTGCCACGCCACCCTCCACCCGGTAATCCTCACCAACCGCGAGTAGCAATTGTTCAATGAGCTGAACCATGTCTCTTGTAATTATCCAGGGTTCAAGGTGGGGATCCAGGTTTATTTGCTGGTAAAAAGATGGAATAAAATGGTGAATGGAGATCATACTGCTAACTGACAGCGAATATAATGCAGGCAGCATGAACTAAGTTGGAGCAAAACGAGCGACCTGGCCGCTTACTTATAATTATAGGTATAGACCGAAGCGATATTTGATTCCACCACCGTAGCAGGGAGATCCTGCGAATTGTAGGTAAACTGGCGGGTAAAGAAAACAACGCCACTACCCATGCCACGTACTACGTTGTTGGGACTGGCATTAAAAGCGGTGATGATCGAAGGATGCAGTTTTACCAGGTAGTAGGGATTTTTCTTATTGTCATATTCGTAGGTGGTAACGCCGCCCTGGTTATCGGTGTAGGTTACCAGGTTGCCCCTTGCATCGTATTCGTAACGATAGGTGTATGCCGGGTTATTGTCGATCACTTGTCTCTCTACCAAACCCGCATTGTTATAATAAAATTGAACGCTGCTGTTGGGCAGGTTAATTTTTTCAATTTTCCCGGCGCTGTTGTAAGTGTAGGTCTTTTCTGTGCGTAGTCCACCAGCCGGATCACAACTGGCGGTGGAGGATGAATAAATACTTCGGCTTATTGCGAGGGTTTTCACCAGGCGGTCTCCATCGTAACTATATTTCTCCTCATCCATTGGTGAAACCGTGCAGTGACCAAAAAGATCGAAATTTTCCAATCTGCCCTTAGCATCGTAAGAGAAACGCTCATATGTTTTTCCGTCCATTGTTACACTCTCTAACTTCATACCAGTAGTATTGCCAGCGTCTTTGGAACAGGAACCAAGCAATATCAGGAGGCAGAATGGAAGGATGTTTCTCATGTAGCATATTTTATGTCGACGTGCTGACAGCCAAAATTCCGGGAGCGTTGCATGCCGGCCAAAGTTTCCTCTAAGTTGGTGCATGGAGTAGTCCCAAAAGCAAAAATGCAAATACCTGGGAGTATTTGCATAATTTCTTAAGCACTTATTTTTTAGGAGAGCATCGCAACTGTTTCCTGTTGCAATGCATCGATCACCTCACGCAAACCGGCAGACACTTCATCCAGCAATTCAGGTAAACGATTTATGTCTCCACCCGACTTACCAATTTTTTCAATCTCCCGGATCGGCTCCCGCAAAGACTCAATTCCCATGTTATCAATGCTCGGGCGGATCTTATGTGCTACCGCTCCCATTGATTTATAATCGCTGTGGTGAAAATGCAATTCCATTTCAGCAGCCTGCGCCGGCGCCTGTTCTATGAACATGTTCACCATTTTCAACACAAATTCTTCATTACCCCGACTAATGGCCCTGATGGCCGCGAGGTCGTACAACTGGCTGATCTGCTCCGCTTCCTTTTTTACAGACAACACAAAATTCGTCTTGCCTTCACCCAAACAAAAAGCTACGGTTTTCAACAAGTCTTCTTCTTTAAATGGCTTCGATAAATAAGCGTTCATACCTACCGCAATGCATTTATCATTATCTCCCTTAATCGCATTAGCAGTAAGTGCGATCATCGGCAAGGTAGTACTGATATCGCGCCGAATGATCTTCGTTGCTTCCATACCATCCATTACCGGCATTTGGATGTCCATTAGCACGAGGTCAATTTCTTTTTCCATCAACAGCTCAATCGCCTCTTTACCGTTCACGGCTTCTGAAGTAACGGCCCCGTAATTGTTGAGGATGGTTTTAGCCACCAGCCGGTTCATATTATTATCATCCACAACGAGGATGCGCTTGTTGGCAAGCATGTCGTTGTTTATGAAAATATTTTGCTTTGAAGGAAGATCGGCGAGGCTGCCCTTGGCAAACTCGACGATGAAAGAAATCGACGTGCCCACACCCTTGGTGCTTTTCACGATGATCTCACCGCCCATCAATTCAATGAGGTCTTTACAGATGCTCATCCCGAGGCCGGTACCACCATACTGCCGCGTAACCGAAAGGTCTTCCTGCGAAAATTTCTCAAAGAGGTTTTTTACAAAATGTTCATCCATGCCGATGCCGGAATCCTGTACCTCTACAAAAATTGTTTGCGTTAGCGAGGTTTCGTTCAGCACCGTACAGGAGAGATCTACGCCACCCTTCTCTGTAAATTTGATTGCGTTGCTAATAAGGTTGAGCAATACCTGGTTCAACCGGTAAGGGTCGCCCATCAGCACCGCTGAAAGGCTGGTGTCAAATTTTGAATTGGTGATCGTAAGCCCTTTTTCTTCCGCCTTATGCACCAACACCTGCATTGCCCGGCTTATCACCGCCTTCGGTTCGAAGCCGATGCTTTCGAGATTTAATTTTCCTGCTTCGATCTTCGAGAGATCAAGTATATCGTTGATGATCACCAACAGGTTCTCAGAGGCTGAGTTGATCGTATCCAGGTAGAACAACTGTTTGCTGTCGAGCTTCGTTTTTGCAAGCTGTTGTCCCATACCAAGGATGGCGTTCATTGGCGTACGGATCTCGTGACTCATATTTGCCAGGAACACTTCCTTACTGCGGGTGGATTCCTCGGCTTGTTCACGTGCTTCAATGAGATCGATCTCCAATTGTTTCTGTTCAGTGATATCCAGGTAAATCCCAATAGAACCTACCAGGTCGCCTGATTCATTATAGCGGGTTGCACCACTCATCAACCACCAGCGCAACTGGCCACGTTTATCTTTTACGGCAATCTCGTAAGCATCTGACCCACTTTTTTTGCGAGCCTCGTTCTTACTTTCCATGAGTTCGATATTCTCGCCTTTGCTAAAAATATGCGAAGCTCTTTTGCCGATCAGTTCTTCATAATCGTAACCACTCATATCACAAAAACTCTGGTTACTAAACAGGATGTTCTCTTCTGTATCTACCTCCATTAAACCAAGGTTCATATTGGCGATGATGCTGCGATATTTTTCTTCTTTCGTCTGCAGTAATTCTTCTGCCTGTTTGCGTTCGGTGATATCAGTGTGTGTACCGATCACTTTAGATGGAAGTCCGTCAGCGTCACGTTCGATCACTACGCCCCTATCCATTACCCACCGCACCGAGCCATCGCGATGCAACACGCGGTACTCGAGAATGTGATGATCTAAATCGCCGGTTAGGTACCGGGAATAATTCTCTTCCCAGATCTGCTTATCGTCTTTATGTGTTTTATCCAACCAGAGGTCGGGATTATTTTTAAAATCTTCTACCTCGTAACCAAGCAAATGACTCTTGGTATTGGAAAAATAAGTGACGTTCTTTTTGAAATCGTGTTCCCAAACATTGTCGCCTATTTGTTCAAAGGCCTTCCGGAACCTTGATTCATATTCTTCGATCCTGGACTTGTTTTCTATTTCGTTGGTGATGTCTTCTTCGAGGGCAAAGAAGCCGGTAAGTTCACCCTTCTCATTTTTCAGGGCCTGGCCCTGGATACGCAACCACGCTTGCTTTCCAGCCTTCGTATAAGTGAGCATTTCACAATTGTAGGAATTTCCATTGGCAATAGCGCTCCGCACATACTTGATGGTTTCAGGGTCTGTTTTTGGTCCGTAGAGTAATTCGCCTGGCTGTTTGCCCTTCATTTCTTCGAGGCTGAAACCTGTATTGCGGACAAAACTTTTGTTTACCCAGTTTACGCCGCCGTCAGCATCCATAATGATGACCGCGTTCAGGTTTTCTTCCGCGATCAGCGATAATACCCGCAGTTGTTCCTGCTGCTCCTTTTCCTGCGTAATGTCTTCCATGATGGCAAAAAACTCCGAAACGTTCTCGCGCCAGTAGCGTATAGATTGTCCCGTTATTCTTGCCCAGAACCAGGTGCCGTCTTTGCGGTAATGGATCACTTCCAGGGAGAAATTTTTTCCCGCAAGGAAGAGGTCGGCCATCCGGGCAATCGTCTCCCGGTCAGAGAGTGGGCCAATTCCAAGATGTACTGCGTTTTGGCCGATCATTTCTTCGAAAGAATAGCCTGTTAGTTTGGAGAATCCTTCGTTGGCCCACAAGATCATACCGGTGTCGTCGCTAAACGCCACACCATTTTCATTCGCACTCGCTACCAGGGATAGACGCTGTAACGCCTGCTGGTTTTCTTTTTCGCGGGTAACATCCTCAAATTTCCAAAGATGTCCCTTGTATTCTTTGTCAATGAACAGGGGAATAAAATCACGTGTTAAGATCCTGCCGTCTGCGAGGTAAAGTTCCTCCCCGGTGACGGGTTCCTTTTTTGATAGAAGAGTGGCAATGCGATCAATATAGCCTGGAGGATCTTTCAGCAGGTGCTTTGTTTGCTCAACCCAATTCTGCCCGGTATGTTTGATAATTTCATCCGGCGCGGCCTCAAGGCCGAGGTTGTCGCAGAATAGTTGATTGGCAAGAATCACCTGTCCATGCTCGTCTTCAAGCAAGATGCCGTTATTGAGGTTTGTAATGAGGTGCGTCAGCGTGTTTACGGCCGTGGAGAGTAACTGCTCAGAATTCTTCAAAGCGGCCTCTGCCTTCTTTCTTTCAGCTATGTGTTCGCTTTCATCTACTGCCTGTACAATGGCGCGCTGGTTAATAGTTTCGATCAACGCAATATGTGCCGGATCTGAATTGGTAAAGCGGCTATTCCTAGGCGGTAGTACGAACTCGGCAGGTACTTCCGCATTATCCATTTTATGCGCATGCGCTTCCGCAGCCGGCTTTAGCTCTTCCTGGTAGAGGCCGTAAGTATTACTGACCTCATTAATGAAATTAATGACGGCTTCCTGTTTTTGCAGATCTGCAGGCAGGTACCGTTTTATTTGTGTTTGTAATAATTTATTAACCCGCATACAACTTAGTATTATATCTCTCGTACTTAGCTATTTAAAAGACTGGTGAGCATGCATCCTATGATGCAGCTTAACAGGCAATTTCCTTTGTTTGAATCATTTTGTAAATCGTGGATTTGCCAATGTCCAGTTTGTTGGCAACGGCCAGGACATCCTCGTCGTATTTCTTCAGGTAATAGCGAATGATGTCGCAGGTATATTGACGTAATGTTTTTTCCTCTGACGTAAACGCTTCGTCACCACGGCTTGAATTGTAAGAAATATCATCGGCGAAAATTTCTTTTCCATCACACATTACCACGGCCAGCTCTATGATCGCTTTTAACTCGCGGACATTGCCCGGGTAATTATAGCGCAGGAGCTTTTCTTTTGCTTCCTGCGACAAAAGGATCACGCCAAACTTGTTGTCCTTCGCAAACTCATCGGCAAAATGTTTAGCCAGGATCAATACGTCGTTTCCACGTTCCCGTAAGGGTGGCAATTCGATCGGCAACCCGATGATGCGGTAATAAAGATCTTCCCGGAAATTGCCCTTCTTTACTTCGTCACTAATATTTTTATGCGTAGCGATGATCACGCGAACATCCAGTTTCACTTTTTCATTTCCCCCTACCCGCACAACCTCACGTTCCTGCAGCACGCGTAGGATCTTGCTTTGCATGCTGAGATCCATTTCCGCGATCTCATCAAGAAAAATGGTTCCGCCATTGGCTTCTTCAAATTTTCCTTCCTTACGGGCAACAGCACCCGTAAAGGCTCCTTTCTCGTGGCCGAATAATTCGCTTTCGATGAGTTCTTTGGGAATCGCGGCCATGTTGACGGCCACAAAAGGTTTGCGTTTGCGGTCGCTGTTGTAGTGGATGCCTTTTGCCACTACTTCTTTACCCGTACCAGTTTCGCCGGTGATGGATACATTAATGTTGGTTTTGGTCGCCTTCTCCATGAGGCGGAAAATATTGTTCAATGCCGGACTTTGGCCCTTGATGCTTTTATCAAACGAAAATTTTTGAGAGAGTTCTTCCCGCAGGGAGGCGACTTCCTTTTTAAGATTCCCTGTTTCCCGCACTTTGATCACGGCGTTCCACAAAATGTCTTTCGTATTCTCATCTTTGATGAGATAATCCCGCACGCCCATTTTCAACATTTTTACCGCGACGGCAATTTCTTCCTGGCCGCTGATAACGATCACGGGGATGTCATCGTTTACTTCCCGGATCTTTTGCAAGAGTTTGTCACCGGTATAATCGGGCAACGAAAAATCGATGGTGATCAGGTCTGGCTGTCTATGCATATTGGCCAGGCATTCCTTTCCCGTAGAGAAACGGGTAATAATATAGTCGGGGTTTAAAGAGAGATGGTATTCAAGAATTTCGCCATACCAAGGGTCATCTTCGACGATGAAAATTTTATAGGAGTCCATAGATATCGGGGTGCTGCCGGTGTTGAGCTATTCCAGCATACGGAACTACCTAACGCATATTCCACTAAAAAGATTGTTCCATATTCTGGATTTCTTTCTAGAATTGCCGGGGAGGCAACACTACCTGGACTATGACGGATCATCCTGGCGGAAGATCACTTTTCCCGGGGTTGGAAGACCCCGGTGCTATTTTTTTTTAAGAGGAGCTGAACGCGCTGAACCCGTCCAATGACATTATCAAGCGTTTTGACATCATTGTCGCCGCGGACGATAAAATCGAAGGCGCCATGCTTTAATGAACTAACCACGGCTTCAACTTCATCAAGACCCGCAATAAAGATGACGTAAATGTTGGGGTTGAACCTTTTGATCTTGCGTAAAAATGACACGCCATCAGCAGCGTCAATGTTGTGATCGAGGAACACAATGTCGGGAGAATCCGTAAGCGCAGTGAGGCAGTCAGAAGCCTGGTGAAAGGTTGAAACGTCCGTGTAACCCAGGTTGAGCAGGTGTTGTTCGTAGAGGTTGAGAGAGAACATGTCACCATCAACAACAAATATTTTAAAATCTTTTCTGACCCGCATGATAAATCATTTTCCCTTACTAAACGATAACAATGCCACAATCAGATAAGCCTGATTTCTAATGCGTTAAATTAAAATAACACTGCTGCCCATTCCTGAAAATGGAAGGAATTTCCATTATCTGGAAAATTGCAGCCCGGCAAAAACATGCACTTTACGAGCTGCCGCGCGGCGGTGCTGATTTTATGCGGGAAGCGCAGCCCAGTGGTTACACAACAGTGTATATTTGAGAAATTGCTACCATGACGAAATCAGAGATCAAGTTTTTAGAAGGTCCGCAAAACCGGTGGACGGAGTTTACATTCACCGTAAATGTGTTGCTTGAATTTATTAAAGGTTTCCGCAAGCTGCATTTCGTGGGTCCTTGTGTGACCATCTTTGGTTCCGCCCGCTTTAAAGACGGCCATCCTTACTACGAAAAAACCGAAGAGCTTGCAGCCAAGATCGCCGGCCTCGGATTCACGATCATGACGGGTGGCGGCCCGGGCATTATGGAGGCCGCTAACAAAGGTGCTAAAGATGTGGGTGGAAGAAGCGTCGGCTGCAATATCGTATTACCGTTTGAACAGGCTCACAACCCCTACCTCGATAAATGGGTGAACATAAAATATTTCTTCGTTCGAAAAACATTGCTGATCAAATATTCATACGCTTTCGTAGTGATGCCAGGTGGTTTTGGAACGCTGGATGAATATTTCGAAGCCCTTACGCTGATCCAGACAAAGATGATACAGGAGTTCCCGATCGTAATTTTTGACACCGAGTTTCACCGGCAACTGGTGGAACACATCGACCTGATGAAGGCTGCGGGTACCATATCCGCCACTGACACGAACCTGTTTCTCTTCACAGATTCCGTAGATGAGGCTGTTGCATACATCCAGAAAAACAGCATTCTAAAATTCAAATTAAAACCGGGGACCCGGCGAAAGCCCCGCCGCTGGCTGTGGGAAGGCGATTAACTCAGTCCGGCAAAAACCTTCGGCAGGTTTCCGCACCAGGCAATTAAAAACTGATAAAGATTGATTGCCCCTGGCTACCTGAAATCAAACCACAGCGTTCCCTTAATGGCACCATAATTTAATTGCATGTTTAACTGGCTTTGCGGACCTAGTTTATTGGCTGCCTGGAACTTTGTTCCGATCGGGCTGATCGCGTCAAGAAATCCAAGATTTCCTTCCGCATAGGGAGGGTCCGTGTTATCATTCACTGACCCTACCGGTCTTGCCGGTTTCAACATTTGGAGAAAAGCAGCTCCTTCAAAAAACACCGTGAAAGCAGCTTCTTTATTTTCAACGACAACCCAACGCATATCCGCGTGGAAGCCTTTAAACTCAGGGTATTTCCAGCTCTCGCCGGTAATGGTGTTATTGTAAGCTTTTTGCCACACGCCAAATTGTTGTCCTTTGAGGCGATTCTTCCAGACGCGGTAAGGCCCTCGGCCAAGCCATTTCATGCCGGTAATTTTTTCTTCGGGGTAATTAAAACTGAGGCCTAACACGGGCGCCTCTCCCCGCTTATTATAACTGTAGTCAAGGCGCGCAGGTCGGCCGGCCGTGAATGTCCAGCGAATGGCAACGAAAGATTCTCCTTCATACACCGGTTCAACAACATATTCCGGCCCTTGGCGGTAATGCTTAAACGCTTTTAAATTGTACTTGATGCCATTAACAAGCGGACCTTTTGATAAGGAGATCGTTGTGTTCCCTTTCATCACCTTTGACAACATGCCGGAAATGGTATCAAAATAATACTGCAGGTTGCCGGTTGTAACGATCAGCTGGGTTCCGTCAGCCATAGCCGTTACTTCCCCGGCAGCTTTTTGAGCAACAGGAAAAAAACGAGCAACTTTTCTTTGTTGGTCAAGCGGCCAACTCCAGGTAAATAATTCTTTGTTAGTGCGATCGTAGGCGGTTACATATAATACATCATAATCCTGCCAGCCGGCAGGAAGACCAAGCGCCAGCTTTCCTGTTTCGCCCGGAGCAAGCGAGAAGCGTGGGGGCGTTCCTGTTATGTTGCTCACGGGTTTGATATCGGGTGCGCCGGGTAAGGCTAGCCGCGTCAACCGCCACTGGAATTTGCACTGGTCAAGGTTGGTGTAGAGATACCTGTTTTCGATGTCGAGCTGGCCGTTGAAACCCGGGGAAATAAATTGTTGCTTCACATGAACCGGTGACCAAATTTCCTTGATGGTATAAAAACTTGCCTCTTTTTCGCGGTACGGACCAACGATTCCATCAGGTGCATGGTTGCCATCGGTATCGATGATGCTGTCTTTATCCATGCGCACAACACCTTCATCGCTAAACGACCAGAGGAAACCGCCGGTACCATGCGGATGCGCCAGGATCCCGTTCCAGAAATCATCCAGCCCAGCACCATGCCCACCATCATATAAGCCATGCATAAACTCGGTGGGGAAGTACACTTCCTTGTTGTACAGGGCAGAATTTACCACGTAAGTAAAATCAGGATAGTGCTTTGTATCCGTACCATTGAACTTTTCCCAGGGATGATATACAAGGCGCTCCTGTGGATCATATAGTTTGAAATCATTGTCGAGCGCACGGTTCCAGCCACCCTCGTTTCCATTGGCCCACATCACCACCGACGGATGATTTACGTCGCGAATCACCAGTTCTTTTACCAGCGGACGCCCGGCAACTGTATCATAAGCAGCTTGCCACCCGGTAAGCTCGTCTAACACAAATAAGCCCAGGGAATCGCAAACGTCTAAAAAATGTTGATCGGGCGGGTAATGTGACATACGCACGGCATTCATGTTCATCTCCTTCATTAATTGTACATCCTGGATGCTGATGGCTTTGCTCAGCGTTCTGCCCGTCAGTGGCCAGGAGCTATGGCGATTTACTCCTTTGAAAATCACCCGCGTTCCGTTCACATAAAAGCCGTCATTCAATCTTAATTCCGCCGTGCGGAAACCCAAACGCTGTGTCCCTGTGTGCACCTGGTTCGCTCCATTTTGAATGGTAATTTTTAGCTGGTAAAGATTCGGCGTCTCCGGGTTCCAGAGCGCTGGTTTGTTGAACTTCCGTTGGAGCCGGGTTTCCGGGCCAGTGGTATTAAGCGGCAAACCGAACGACCCTTCAATATTTTTACCAGCCAATGTTTGCAATTGTGCCGAAACCATATCTCCCTTCCGTGCATTGCCGGCAAACACATGCAATTTCAACATCCCATCGGCGGTCGCGTTGATGGCTACCCGGTCAATGAAGGTCTCCGGTAACAGTTCAAGATACACCGGGCGAAATATTCCGCCGAGTGCCCAGAAGTCGCCACCACGTTCGGCCCTGTTGATGGAGGCATTGGTGGATTGTTTGCTCACCTTCACCTCAAGCAAATTGCGGGCGCCGTATTTTAAAAATGAACTGATGTCATATTTAAAGCGATAAAAACCTCCCTGGTGAACTGGCCCCACCTGCTGACCGTTGATCTTTACTTCGGTGTCGGTCATCGAACCTTCGAAAACGATGAAGACTTTCTTTTGGGACCAGCGTTGATCGATTGTAAAGTTGTGCCTGTACAAACCTTCTTCTTCTGTTTTTACTTTATCATGACCGTAACTATAACCGCCAAAACCTTGTTGTTCCCAGTTTGACGGCACCGCGATGGTGGTCCATTTCCCGCTGTTTCTTCCCTTGGTGCAATTAAATTCCCAGGGCACAGTATGGTCTTTGTCAGTGCCGGATAAATATTGAATGACTGTTTCCTGGGCGGCCAAATAAGCGGAGGAGATACACAGCGCAAATAAGAGGAGAATGTTTTTCAAAGCGATCTGTTTAGATAAGTCGAACATGAAGAATATAAAATTAACAAGGCATGGTTCTTAGTTATGAAATATAGGGGCTGGTCCGAATTTCTTGGCAAATGTGCTTTAAAATTCACATGAACAAAAAATCGAAATGGGGACGTCGAAATTAAAAATCTAACATTTAATATCCGGCCGTTGAACTGAAATTAGCAAAGGCGATCAATGTTACTTTTTTTCAACAACCACGATCACCGTACCTCTTGCCGGAACACTGATCTTCATTCCGCTTGAAACCAATGCGGATCTTGCGGCCAGCGTTGCGTAATTGGATGGCCCGCCTGCTTCACCGGAAGGTCCGGCGCCGTTCACGATCACCTTTCTTGAAAATTCACCATTGTCATTACTTCCCTCCAGGCTGTACCAATAATAGCGCGAGCCGGGGGCAAAGTTGGTGAATTTTAATTCTACTGTCTGCGCTGCTGCACCTACATTGATCAGCGTTGCATTAGCCTCACCGGATGTGTAAGTGGAGGCATAAGCCTTGATATCGCTGCTACCAACGAGGGAAGTCGCCACCATACGGTCACCCAGTAATTTTTGAAAATAATACATGTAATGGAAAGAAGGACGTGGACTCCATTTGGTTACTCCCGGCTCGTCGCCGGAACTGAACATCCCATGATCATTCCCATTTGCCCAGCCATTCATCAGGTCCCAGCGGGCAGACATGCCATACTTATTTTTTAAAGCTTCGCCCATTACCAATAATGCAAAAACGCCACTGGTATTTGAAACCTGTTGTTTGGAATCCTTTGCCCACATATTCCATTCATCCATCACCACCGGCTTAATCGCGGCACCGTTTGCCTGCAGTGTTTGCTGAACATAACTCATCATTTGACCGGGAACGGTAAGTGCCGCTGTTAACACATGAGCGGCATTTGAATTTTGATCGTATGCTGTAAAATAGTTGTGCACGACGTAGAAGTCAGTCGTTGTATTGAGGGCCGGCATCATACCAGAGTTCCATGTTTTCACGGTGTTGGTTTGCCAGGCTTCAGGTGCAGCCTCGACGGTAACGGCGCCGATGTAAATGGTTTTACCCAATTCTGTGGCGGCCTTCTTCATGGAGTCGGCCATTACCTTAAAATGTTTTGCATACTGGGCGCCGGTTAGATATTCAGGTTGTCGGTCTTTGTTCAGTGCGGGATTAATGCGATACCCCCACTCCCAGTCGCCGTAATTTTCGTTGCCGATTTCCCAGTAACGGGTTCTTCCATTGTCGTACCGAACCCAATCAGCGGCGAGGTGCGCAGCAGCCGCGACTGGATCTGCGCTTGTGCCGTACCGTGAGTATCCAAAATTCACCGTAACAATTCCCTGGTTATTTGTTTGTTGTAACAGGCTGTAATAATTATCCAGCGAGCATTGCCAGTTCAAGGTTGTTTTGCCTGACATATACGATGGATCTTTGTCGGCTCCATCCTTGTCCCAGATCTTAGCGGGTACATCGGCAGGACGCTGATCCTGCTGTGCATTCCAGAAATAAACATCACTGGAACTTCCCCCGGGGAAGCGAATGATATGCGGGTGCAGGTTGGTGATATGGGTTACTGCCACCGGCTCCGTGATCGTTGGCCCCATCCACCAAACCCCGTTCTGGCCAAATTGTGAGAGCGGTATTTTAGTGATGACCGACGCAGCATCTACCGTAACGGTTGTTGATGCAGTAGCTGAAGGCGTTGCTTCGGTGAAAGCTGGTTTTGTAAAGCTCCGCGGTTGCCAGTCATCCAGGAAAAATCCGATGGTGTTTGCGATCGCGGGATCAACAGGTGTAACGATTGGAGGCACGACTACAGGCGGCGGCACAACAGGCGGTGGTTCAGGTGCAGGTGACTTCTTTTTGCAGGATGTTACGGTGACCAACATCAATAAAAGAAGCAATTTGAATGGGGTACGAAGAAATAAATTCATAGCTATTAATTGATAAAAAATTGAGAAGGGGGTTAGGAAGAAAAATTCAGCATGCAGGTTATTTTGAATAGCCCACTTTACTTTGTAAAGCTTCGAAAGCATTGAGGAGATACACCAGGGGGGCATTCCAGTTGATGGCGATTTCGTTAGAAGCATACGAACAGGCAACATCGGTATAACTCGTTTCCGGTTCTTTGAAAGCGTAGGTGCATTTATCCTGTTGACCCGGGTTAGGACCGCCAACGACGAAACCGGGCACAGGTTCAGTGATACTATCAGCTACGGATGGACGATGATGCGGATTCATTGGTGACCTGGTGCCAATTCCCGTGACAAAACAATAACCCGTAGCGTTTCTTCCCAGGATGTAGTCAATATTTGAAAGTGCAGCATCCATGTATTTTTTATTGTTGGAAAGCAGGAAGGCATTGATCAGTAATACACCCTGGTTAGCCGCGTTAGAATTACTCCCCCAATTAAAATCTGAACTTGAACGCCCCATAACGGTGCGGAAAGCATTTCCGTTGACCCCATTTGCGAGTGTATCTGCAAACGCGAGCAAACGCTTTTGAACATCTTTTAAAAGGGCGCTTGTTTCAGCATCCATGTGGGGTTTCAGCCGTAGGAGGGTGTAAAGACCAGGAAGCGCAACCTGGTTCCAGGATGGTATGCGAATGGGCCGGTTAAGTTGCTGTTTAAGGAGAGACAGGTAGCGTGTATCCTTTGTCGTTACAAACAGTTCACATGACGCTAAAAAGAATTCATCGTCGTAATTCCGATCTCCATAGCCTCCGGTAGATATTTGAGGCTGATATTTCTTATTGATCGCTTCCTGGTCGTACTGCATTGCGGGGTTTGCTTCCGCCCAGCGCCAGGCGGAGGTTGCTGCCTGCAGACAACTATCGGAGAAACCGGGCAATTGCGATTTGAACTGGCTAAATATTCGGGCGGCTTGTGCTGTTACTGCAGCAAAATCCAGGGTAGCTGCCGTTCCTTTCTGCACCAGGTAGCGAGGAGCGGTTGTTACCCCGGGCATCACCATTCCGTCGAAGCTGGCGTTCGTGCATTTATTGTATACGCCGCCATCAGCCGGATCCTGCATCGTGAGCATCCAGCGTAAGTTCACAAGCAACTCATCAAGGATATCAGGCAGCCTGTTGTTCGATCCTGGTATGCCGGTTTTGAGTTGACGATAATACACTTCGTAGTCTTCGTAGGCAGCAAACATTGTGGCCATTGTAATACCTGAGTTCACAATGTATTTATTATAATCTCCTGCGTCGTACCACCCGCCTGGGCTGGAGATAACAGTGCCGGCTGGACGCTTCTCCGAAACCGCTGACGGATGAATGAGTACCGCCGTGTCCGGGTGCCCGGCAGGGCGCTTCCATTTACCGGCATACTCTTCATCGAGCGGCATGGAGACGCGCTGGAAATAGTAACTTTTGAGCACCGCAATGGCGACCTCTGCCAAAACTTTTTCCTTGATCACAAAGGGATATGAAGAATGCGACCCGGGTATTGCCACCTGGTAGGTGCCGGTCTTTTTTAAGGAACTGAAATCGGCAATGCGAGTGATGATGGAAGAATTTGCTGATTGGATCTTCTCACTAAGTTTACCCCGTAAAACGGTGTCCTTCGACTGCCACCCGATCACAAAAAAGTCGGGCGAGGTAGCCTTAACCGTAACGACTGCAACTTTGGGAGCGTTTGGGTAAAAGCCAACCTGGTTCACCTGGATTGCCGCCGGCGTATTCTGTGCTGGTGCAATGAATGCAGGTAGCAAGAAACATACAACGAAAGAGATTTTGGTAAGCAAGAAATTCGTGTTCATTTTTTCAGCAGCGTTATTGCTGCTAAAACTATGGAGAAAAGGACAGCAATCGTGGCTTTGCAAAAAAGCCATCATAAAAGGATATTAAAGTACAAATGAAAATTAACAGTGTTTGTTTACTCCACAGTTATTTGAAGTGCTGCGCTTGTTACCCCATTCGCACTCGCGGTAACGCTTATTTCCCCGGCCCCCGAACCTCGTACAATTGCGAGGCACATACCATTAAATGCTTTTCGTTTGGGAGATTGAAAACTTTCGAGGCTGGTCTGGCTTCCATTATCTGTCGCTGCCAGGGTGCCGCTACCTGTTATTTTAAACGTAACCTGGTTTGTTGCATCCGGCACCATTACACCGTTTGCGTCAACAATTTTCGCCGTGATAAACGACAGATCATCACCTCCGTTACTGATGAGGCTTCTATCCGCAGTCAACATAATTTTTGCAGCTTTACCTGCCGTGCTGATCTCTTTTTCTAAAACTATTTTCCCTCTTTTCCTGGAGATCGCCTTTATGGTTCCAGGTTCAAAATTTACCCGCCAGGAAATATGCAGCTCATCACCTTTTTTAGATTTGGTCCCAAGGGATTTACCATTCAAAAACAGTTCTACTTCATCCGCATTATTGTAGTAAGCCCAAACATCAACGGCCTTTCCCGGCGTCCAATTCCAATGAGGAAAAATATGTAGTACAGGCTTGCTGGTCCAAACACTTTGATAGAGGTAATAGGCGTCTTTTGGAAATCCCGCCAGGTCGATGATACCGAAATAACTGCTCCGGGCGGGCCAGGGATATGGCGTCGGCTCACCAAGATAATCGAAACCAGTCCAGACATACATGCCGGAAACGTGTTTCATTTTTTCGAAAACCTGCAGAGCTTGTTCGTGACTACTACCCCAGGGCGTGTAACAATTCTCATAAGCGGAGCAAGTAAGGTCTGGGTTGCCCGTGGTCAAAGGAATATCCCACCTGGTGGGCCACAACCGCATACTATCGCTCGGCATATCGTAATGACCGCGGGTTTGCAGGGCAGACACTGACTCGGTTACAATAAATGGCTTACGGCCCCACCTGCTGAGAGCACCCTCCCACTGCCGATGATTATAATTGTAACCGACCATATCAGTCATGCCTGCACGCAATAACCGGGAGGTAGGATTTACTTCATTATTGGCAGTCACGGTTAAGCGGGAACTATCGAGTTGTTTCACAATCTCAACCAGGTCTGTAATAATTCGCTTCGCCGTTCCGTCTGTTGAATCACCCCATTGTTCGCCCACCTCATTTCCGACACTCCACATAAATACGGAAGCATGATTGCGATCTCGCTTCACCTGGTCTTCAAGATCACGTTTATGCCATTGTTTAAATTCCAGGGAATAGTCGGATCGGTTTTTACTTTTTTCCCACATGTCGAAGGCTTCGTTCATTACAATGAATCCCATCTTGTCACACAGGTCCAGTAGCCCAGGGGCCGGCGGGTTGTGCGCCGTACGAATCCCATTGCATCCCATTGCCTTCAATATTTCTAGCTGCCGTTCTGCTGCCCGGTGATTGAACGCCGTACCGAGACTACCAAGGTCATGGTGATTACACACGCCGCGGATCTTAAGCGGCTTTCCATTGAGAAAAAATCCGTTGTCGACATCAAAATTAAAACTGCGTATACCGAACATCGTTACATACTCGTCGATGAGTGTATTGCCAGATTGGATCTGCGTAACAGCTTTGTACAAATGTGGATCTGTTGTGCTCCACAAACGCGGGTTCATGATGGTGGCAGCCTGGTGAATTTCTTCTTCGGGTTGTAGCTGTTCTTTCGCAGCCGCAGCTTGTTGCGCTCTTGGCCCGGGACGAGAATCGGTAACGGATTTAAGTGAAGTAGATACCTGTTTACCGGCTGCATCGTAAATGAGTACTTTCAAAACGTATGCAGATAAATTTCGTGCACCCGTAAGTGTTGTACGAATGTTTACCCTGGTTTCCGCTTTACTTATACTGTTGCTGGTAATATAGCTGCCCCATTCCGCCACCGCAGTCTGGGAAGTTTTCTGTAGCCATACTTTTCGGTAAATGCCGCTGCCGCTATACCAGCGGCTGTTTGGCTGCTCGTTGTTATTGACCTTCACAACGATTAAATTCTTTTTACCAAAACGAAGAAAGGGCGTAAGGTCGTAACTGAAAGAGACATAACCGTTGGGACGGTAGCCAAGTAACTGCCCGTTAAGCCATACTGAACTACGACAATAAACGCCGTCGAAATGGATGGAGACTTTCTTTCCCTGGTCTGCCAGGGGCAGCGTAAATTCCTTGGTGTACCAGCCAAGGCCGCCTCGTAACGCCCCGCCACCGGTGCCTGTTGGACTTGTTGAATCGAAGGGCATTTCAATGCTCCAGTCATGCGGTACGTTTAAACTTCTCCAGCCGGGAACGGACGCGGTTAGTTTGCTATAATCCCGCACACTATCCAATCGGAATTTCCAGTCGGAGTTAAAATTAATCTCTGTTCTTGGACCAGGGTGGGCGGCGGCTCTGTTGGTAAGGATCAACAGCAGGAAGATTCCAGCAAAATGTATTGTACGCATATTTTAAAGTATGACAGAAAAGACCTGGTAACGTTTTCGCCGTGATGAAAATGACGATTGTTTTCTAAACCGGAATGACTATTTCAAGCCAACAGTTATTTTCCTGCCAATGTATTGCATTGATTTGACCGGGACGTTTTTACCCGGCTCGAAAGCCTGCGGCGAAGCGTTGGTGATGTAAACAATGTTAAACAGGCGGGTTTTCAGCATACCGGCGAAGTTGCCCTTGCGGTCCTCCGCGGTCAGCGTTTGTGCGGCAGCGTTATACTTGAAATCGATGGTTGCGAACTGCCCTTTTTCGTAGTTGTAATTGGTGGCCTCATCTTCATATAAGGTGAAGCTGGCATCCTTGCCTCCGTAAACATAAAGGGTGATCGTGTCCGCGGATTTCTCTGCAGTGTACTGGAGTTCGGGCCCAACGGGCACAATAGAACCTTCCCTGATAAAGAGTGGCATTTTCATAAGGGGTGCGTCTGCAGTAATTGTTTGACCACCACGTAAAAATTTTCCGTCGTACACATCGTACCAACCATTGTTTGCCGGCAGGTAAACCCGCCGGCTACGGGCCCGATAATCGGTTACGGGTGCTACTAATATCGAGGGACCAAATAGATATTGGTCAGCAAGGTTCTTAACCAGTAGATCGGTAGGGAAATCCATAGCCAATGCCCGCATCATGGTGTAGTCATGGTGATAAACTTCGCCGGCTACGGAATAGATGTAAGGCATAAGGCGGTAGCGAAGTTTGTTGTAATACAACATGCTTTTGTAGGCCTCATGATCTTCCGGTGCTGTGTTATAAATTTCACGGAACGGGTATTGGCCATGCACGCGAAATAAGGGACAAAAAGCGCCAAACTGGTACCACCTCGTCATCTGCTCTCTCCACTCTTCCAGCACTTCACCTTTGGCATCTTCATACCTCTTCTCAACTGAAAAGCCACCGATATCTGTCGTCCAGTAAGGCAATCCTGAAAGCGAATAATTTAAGCCAGCCGGAATCTGGTTCTTAAAATCTTCCCACCGCGAACCAATGTCTCCACTCCAGGTGGCGGCAGCGTACCGTTGCAAACCGGCATAGGCAGATCTTGTGAGGATGAACACCCTTTTTGCAGGATTGGTTTCGCGTTGTCCTTCATAAATTCCTTTTGCATTCTGCAGGGCAAATGCATTGAAATATTTTGCTGCAGGGCCAATAGCTGTTGGCCCCATCAACTCTTTGCGTTGTGCTACTGATAAGTTGCTATGAATGTCGGGCTCCGTCGCATCCAGCCACCAGGCGTCCACACCTTTTGAATACAACTTATTATTCAACAAATTCCAAAAGCCTTTGCGTGCATTCGCATTAAAGGCATCGTAAAAACTGGAAGTATAACCCTTCCCGATCCAATCACGATTGGCATTCACGATATTCCGTTTGTAGAGCCAGCCACTGTCATTGAATGTTTTAAAAATTTCAATTCCCTCATAAAATTTTGGCCATACTGAAATCATGAATTGAGTGTTGTATTCCTCGTGTAAAGTTTTGATCATGCCAGCCACATCTGGAAATCGCTTGACGTCAAAATCCTGGCTTCCCCATTTATCCTGCTCCCAATAACTCCAGTCCTCCACGATGTTATCGAGTGGAATTTTTCGCTTGCGAAATTCACGCACGGTCGAGAGAATCTCATCCTGTGTTTTATAGCGTTCACGGCTTTGCCAAAAGCCAAATGCCCACTTTGGTAACATGGTAGCCTTACCGGTTAGCTCGCGGTAGCCGGCTATAACCTCATCAAGATTCTGTCCATAAACAAAATAATAATCCAGTTGATTACCAGCCTCTGATTTGAAGCCGACCCGGTTTTTTTGTGCATCCCGCAAGGGGCTCATCCATTTTAAAGAAATGTATGATTCACCCCCGTCGGGGTTCCATTCCATGCGTAATTTCTTTTGCTCACCTTTTTTCAAATATACCTGGGCAAGCACGGTTCCCGTATTCCATGACTGGCGCCATTTATCTGCTACGAGCGAATCACCGATCCATAATTTCACATATCCGGCAGCTTTTAAATATAACGTATGGAGGCCGGTAAAATCGGTGGCAATGGCTCCTTCCCAGGTAACATTCACGTCATTTAGGTTCACGCCTTTGGGTAGGTCTTTAAGCGCGGGAATATCATTGTACTCAATAAAGGACTCTGCCCGCGAAATAATTTTTGTCGCATCTTTCCTGTCGGTGTAGCTGGCTGTCAACCAACCCTGGTCGCCTTCTTTTGAAAATAACTTCATCGTGGAAAGTGGATCGAATTCCCGGGTATCAACAACTTTGGTGATGGAATAATTGTCCCACAGGATCCCGTAGTTTTTACTGGAAACCAGGAAGGGAATCGCGATAACAGAATTATAATTTACGAGGTCGACCTGGGTATTTCTATAATTCATAATCCCATTCTGATGCTGACCCAGGCCATAAAATGCTTCATCCGCCGGCGAGTGGAAAGATTGGGCTACCTCGTAGGATGGGCTACCATCGAGCACGTGCTCCCGGAAGGATTTTGCTCCCGTGCTTCCTTCCCGCAGGATCGGCTTTCCAGTCTTGTCCGTAAAACTTATTTCAGCAGTTTGCTTATTGATGGAGGCTTTTATTTCGGCAGTCGCGAGGGTAAGCTCGTTGGCAGTTTCTGCTAATCGCCAGGTGGCAACCTTCCTCGTTTTGCCGCTGATCATCAAGCTTTTCTCCGTAGAAAAAGTATCCAACGGCGAGGCAGTTACCCTGATGATGTGGTCAGTGATCACCTGCAGCCGAACGATACGTGCTGATTCAAACGCTGGAGATTTGAGTTTAACTATGATGCCATCCGGGAGTTTTGTAAAACCCGGTTGAATGCCTTGGGAAAAGCTGGTCAGAATAAATACGAGGCAAGAAAATGCCACAGTTAAAGCGCGGGAGTACATATGCAGTATGTTTGTTTTTGTTTAGGTGTGATGGTAAGATCTCCACTATCTGCTGCCTAAAGATAAAGAGGATATTGTTGTACAACCACCTGGGATCGCCGGGGTGCCAGGATTTGTCGGTACAGGATAAAAGGCGGATAAAATACTATTGATAAAAGCTAGAAATGGTGGGACAGTTCGGGAAATTGAAGTACCTAAAGGCAACGCGTACACGCTGATCTGCTGGAGAAAATTGTGGGCAAAAAAAGCAGCCAGGCCGCAGGATAATGAAATTATCTCTTACACAGGAAGTCCAGCTAACTGAACATACCCTGTTTGCCGGCACGGACATTTATTAAATGAAGACGCTAGAGTTAAAAAATTGAAATGGATGGCGCATTAAGCAAGCAACCGGGCTCCTTCCTGCTCAATAACGGATTTGATTTTCCCTTTGAAGAAAGTGGCAATAAATGGTAGATCGAGATTTACTTCCACTGCTTTTTCCAGGAGTTTGATGGTGCCGGAAACGGAATGTCCACTCATGGAAAACTTAAAGCGACCGGTATCACCCTGCCAGTCTTCCTGGATGTCTTGCACTTTATCTCCAAACTGGTCTTTTACATTACTGATCAAACCTTTTACGCGGGTTTCAGCCTCTGGCTTCGGTAGGTCGTGTGGAATCGTTACTGTCATAGCCGGCAAAGTTAACCCGAATGCCATTTTCTTTCGCTAACGGTGGAAAGCAATTTTCCCCATTTGACGAAGAAAATTTAAGTCGTGATTATGAGCTTCGATTAGCAGGATGTAAGGGATAAGACGGGGTGGTCGAGAGAAAGTTCTTGGTGAGTGGATCAGCATTCTGCGATCTGCCGTAATTTTTTTCCATCTGCAATAATGATATTCCCCGCTTTTATCTGTATCAACTTTTCATGTTTAAAATCACTGAGGGTGCGAATCAAACTTTCGGTGGCAGTCCCAACCATGTTTGCAAGTTCTTCACGGGAAATATGTATGGAGAATTGGGCCTGTACTTCGGTTTTATATTTTTGCACCAGATTCATCAACGCTTCCGCAACCCGCTTGCGCAGTGAATTGTAGGCAAGTTTTAATAGTTGGGATTCCTGTTCACTTACATTGGAAGCCAACAAGCGGATGAATTTTTTTGCAACTGATTTGTCGGTATTCATCAACACCTCGAACTCCTCCCGCGGCACTCCCGTGATCTCGGTGTCCTCCATCGCCTGGGCAGAGTCTTTGTAAACACTTTCTTCCAGCAACGCTGCATAACCTAAATAGTCTCCCCGGGTTAATAAGGCAATCGTCAACTCCTTGCCTTCATTGTTTTTCTTGAAGACCTTAACCTTTCCTTTTTCAATGTATAAGAGGTTGCAGGGATGATGACCTTCTGCATATATGACTTGTTTCTTTTTGTACTGGTAAAATTTCCTGGTGACGGAAAGTCCCGGTAGTAGGGAAGAAATCTCCGGCATAGCCGGCATCTTCCGGGAATTTTTTATTTGAGATTTGATAGCGCCGGGAAGTTTGCGCAGTGAGCTTACTTCAATCCAGCCGGTGGGCAGGTGAGCAGTAGAAAGTGTAGGAAGTTTGGACGGGTTGTATACCACAACCAGGCTGTGACCATCAAGCTGTCGAACAAGTTCCTCGTGCCCATGTACTTGTAATAAACTGTCAAGTACCACCAGGTCGAAAGTTGAAATGTCGTGAGGAAGATAGTCTTGTTGGAAGGGCTGCACAGTTACACTAAACCCAGCTTGTTTTAGCTTCTTTGCTGCGATTCCGGGCAATTCATTGGGCTGTATAAACAATAACTGTTTCATATAGCTACCGTAGCTTTCGGTGACTATAAAATTAAAGCATTGGTTTGTTAAGCCCGTCAATTATTTTATTGGAAAACCGGCTCAAAGAAAGCCAGTTTTCGCGGTGAGAAAAAACCAGGGCGGCTATTTTTTTACGAAATTGAGGGCCACGGAATTGAGGCAATACCTGAGCCCAGTGGGTTTTGGCCCGTCTTCAAAAACGTGTCCCAGGTGAGCTCCGCAACGGCTACAGGTTACTTTCGTGCGGTCCATATTATAGGTGCGGTCAACTTCTTCAAGGACGGCTGACTTACTTGAAGGCTTGTAAAAACTTGGCCAGCCGGTCCCGCTCTCAAATTTGGTGGTTGAACTAAAAACTTCCTGGTTACAACAAACACACTGGTAGGTTCCGGCCTCATGATTGTTCCAATACTTGCCGGAGTATGCCCGTTCAGTTCCTTCTTTTCGGGCGACCTGGAACGCTTCCGGGGACAATTGCTTCTTCCACTCCCCTTCTGATTTTACAACCGTAAAGCGATGTGCCTGGGCGAAGGAGGCGGAAGTGAAAAGCGAAACCAGGAAAACTAACACCAATAACTTCTTCATAAAAAATTTGATTTATCTATCCAATTTACGAACGATGAAAGTTTGTGGTTTTTATGACCAGTTTGATTTAACAGTTACAACAAAACGCTGGCCATTTTGTATTTTTAATGTCTAAACAATTTTGTCATGGGAGTCTGGAACCAGGTTGCGCAATATCTCTATTTAAAGAAAAAAGACCCGAATACGCCTAATTCACAATGGGTCAAATATATGCATGGCATTAACCGAATTTCCATTTTGTTATTTCTTGTGGGAATGGTGATCCTTGCAGTTAAGCTACTCAGAAGGTAGGCTTAATGCCACCTTTCAATGATTAATGATCATAAATCGATGGATACTTTTTGCTGCATTTTCCGAAGCGTTTCCTCCTTTGCTGAGCAGTTCCTTCAATACCGCGTAATCTGTCGCAAGCTGTTCCTGCTTTTCCTTATCCATCAGCAACAGATCGAGCTCCTTCCGCAGGTTTTCAACGGTTAATTCCTCCTGTATAAGTTCCTTTACTACCTCCTTATCCATGATCAGGTTTACGAGGCATATATATTTGATCTTTATCAGGCGTTTGGCAATCTGGTAAGAGATCGAGCTTCCTTTATAACAAATAACCTCCGGAACGCCGAAAAGAGCCGTTTCTAAGGTAGCTGTTCCACTTGTGACGAGTGCGGCCACCGCATGGTTGAGTAAGTCATAAGTTTTATTGACAACCCATGATACATTCGAGTAAGGTGCGAGCAATTCATCATAAAACTCAGCATCTAAACCAGGAGCTTTTGCTACAACAAATTGGTAGCCCGGGTAGTGCCTGGTGATCTCCAACATGATCGGCAGTTTTTTCAAAATCTCCTGCTTACGGCTGCCTGGTAACAAGGCAATGAGTGAATTACTGTTGCTTGCCCGGGCCAGGTCGTGGGGAGGTCCTGATGCTGCGGAGGATTTAAATTCTTCGATCACCTGAACCAGTGGATGTCCGACATATTCAACTTCGAAGTCCCACGTTTTATAAAACTCTTTTTCGAAGGGTAGAATGACCAGCATTTTGTCGACATTCTTCTTGATACCCTTCACCCTGTTTTCTTTCCAGGCCCAAACCTGCGGGGATATATAATAAATGACCTTTAGGTTTTGTTGGCGAGCCCATTCCGCTATGCGTAAATTAAATCCCGGGTAATCAACCAGGATGAGGACATCTGGTTTGAATTCGCTGATATCTGATTTGCAGAATGCAAGGTTTTTAAAGATCGTGCGTAGGTTGCTGATCACTTCGATGAAACCCATAAAGGCCAGGTCGCGATAGTGTTTAACCAGCGGCACCCCCGCCGCCTCCATAATATCTCCTCCCCAACCCCGCAAAGTTGCTGTTGGATCTAGTTTGAGCAAAGCTTTCGCGAGATTGCCCGCATGCAAATCCCCACTAGCTTCGCCCGCAATAATATAATACTTCATGAAGGTTGAAATTGCTGCAATTTAGGATTATTCCTATGCCCGGAGCCACGAAGCCGAAGTAGGAAGTCCACGCGATGGAAAAAGCTTCCGGATACTGGAAAAAAGCCAGTCGTACTTCAAGATAAAATACTGATTATCAATGCGTAGCTGGTTTGGCACAAATGTGGACTAACGATAAGCACAAGAAAACGCTTACCTCTCAAACCACGTTATGACAAATTATCAAATCGGTGCTAAAGCAATTCCCCTGCCGACCTTAAACCTCCAAAGACAAAAGGAACTCATCGTGCTGCTTTGTGCCGCCGTTCTGGCCCTCACAAGTAGCCTTTAACCCATCAACAACAACAGCTTAAAACACCCAGATGGTTTGTCAACTCATTCCCACTGCCTATAGGTAGGCAGTTCAACTTCGCAGCCCAGGGCTGTTAAGTTACCAACCAACCAGCAATTGGTTCAACTTCTTCCGCAGCAATCGATGTGGATGCCCTAATCAAACCTTGATTTACACTAAGCCCTTCCAGTAATGGAGGGGCTTGTGTATTTATGCCTGGCTACCTGACCATCGATGCGCTGGGATGAGTGGTAGAGAAAAATTTTCCCGATCAAATAACTTTGTTCCCGAGAAGCTGCCTGGTCAGTTGCAAGAAAATATCTTCAAAATTTTCGCTCTTTTTAAAATCTTGCTTAGTTCAAAACGTCTACGGGGTTACATGTTGAAAAATGTTTCGCTTGTAGTTCTTTGAAAATAAATTTTTAAGTTGACAGTAAATACTATTACTTTTGCAACAGTTCACTACGCAACTATTGATATATGCACTGTACTGAAATGCCGGATACTTTGGGGTTTATGATTGTTCACACAGGTAAATTGTTACTCAAGACCATAAATGGAACATTTTCCGGTCTAACAGTCGATATTACCTTTGAGCAAATGGGCGTGCTGTATTATATATCAAGGAGTAACAACAAGGAACTCATCCAGCAGGACATTGCTTCGGTAATGGACAAAACCAAATCTGCCATTTTACGGTCTATCGACATATTAGAAGAAAAAGGATTTGTGAAGCGTGTGCCGGTTGCAGGCGACAGGCGGAAAAATGTGATCGAACTGACGAGTACCGGGAAGGCGATCATCGATGAGATGCACAACAAATTCCTGGACCAGGATGAAGTGTTGAAAGACGGAATTAATGAAGAAGATCTTAACACTTGTATGTGCGTGTTAGCAAAAATTCAACAAAAATGCAAATAAGCAAAACAGTTACTGATTAACTTTATAAAAAATATAAGTTTACCATTATAATAAATTCTATTTTTCAATAGATATCAAGCTTAAAGAAAACACTTTAAAACAACACAATGAGTAATAAAACGCTGATTGACAAGGTAAATGCTTTTAAGACTGTTGACAAACTTAAGGCCGCAGACATTTACCCCTTCTTCCGACCATTGGAGTCTGACCAGGACACAGAAGTAATTATCGACGGAAAACGCGTCCTGATGTTTGGGTCAAACAGTTACCTCGGTCTTACTAACCATTCCCGCGTAAAAGAGGCGGCTAAAAAAGCAATTGATAAGTATGGTAGTGGTTGCGCAGGTTCCAGGTTTTTGAACGGAACGCTTGATCTCCACATTGAACTGGAAGAAGCACTTGCACAATTTGTTGGAAAAGAAGCTGCACTGGTTTTCAGTACCGGCTACCAGGTTAACCTGGGCGTAATTTCCGCCCTTGGTGGGAGAAACGATTTTTTGTTTTCTGACGAATTAAATCACGCCTGTATCATCGACGGTGCCCGCTTATCTTTTTCAAAGCTGTATAAGTTTGGTCATGGCGACATGGCGCATCTTGAAAAATTACTGGCCTCAGTTCCTATCGAGGCTTTTAAAATAATTGCAACAGATGGCGTATTCAGTATGGAAGGTGATATTACCAAACTGAATGAAATTACTGCCCTCGCGAAAAAATACAATGCCGCGGTTTTCGTAGATGACGCTCATTCACTGGGTGTTCTCGGACCCGCAGGTCAGGGTACAGCAGCCCATTTTAATATTACACATAAGGTTGACCTTATTATGGGAACCTTTAGCAAATCCCTGGCTTCCATTGGTGGTTTTATCGCTGCCGACAAACCAGTGATCGAATACTTGAAGCACCATGCCCGTTCACTCATGTTTAGTGCAAGCATTTCTCCAGCGGCTACGGCCAGCGCTTTAGCAGCCTTGAATGTGTTGAAAGAAGAACCGCAACGCCTGGAAAAACTTTGGCAGAATACTCATTACGCCCTGGAAGCGTTTACCAAAGCAGGCTTTGATATTGGTGCTACTGAATCCCCGATCATTCCAATTTTCGTACGTGATAATGAAAAGACCTTCCTTATGGCCAAAATGCTTATGGATGAAGGAATTTTTGTTAACCCGGTGGTATCTCCGGCAGTAAACAACGATTCTTCGATGATTCGTTTTTCATTGATGGCGACGCATTCTTTCAAGCAAATTGATTATGCGGTAGAAAAAATCAAAAAGGTTTCATTTAAACTAAAAGTTCCGCAGTTAAATAAGGAAAGAGCATGATTGAAATAAAGCCGGTTACTTCGAAAAAAGAGTTGGCCGATTTCATAGACTTTCCACACACACTTTTTGAGGGAGACAAAAATTATGTCCCGGAACTGCACATTGCACAACGGGACCTCCTATCGCCGGGGAAACATCCTTTCCATGATCACTCGACGGTACAGTGCTTCCTCGCTTACGCAGATGGAAAGATCAAAGGACGAATTGCAGCCATATTGAATAACAACCATAATTCTTTCACTAAGCGAAAGGATGGTTTTTTTGGGTTCTTTGACATTTATGATGACAAATTCGTTGCAGAAAAATTAATCGCAACAGCTAAAGACTGGTTAATTGCAAAGGGTGTAAATACCATGATCGGGCCGGTAAACCACAGTACCAATGATCCTTCCGGGTTATTGATCGAGGGGTTCGACTCACCGCCTGTGGCCATGATGACCTACAACAAACCTTACTACAAATCTTTACTGGAAGCAAATGGGTTTCACAAAAAATTCGACCTGTTTGCATACGACCTGCCAACTAAATCAGTTGACAAGCGGACCATCCAGTTAAAGGAAGCGTTGCGAAAGCGATTTGAAGCCAGGAACATCACGGTTAGAAATATCAATCTTAAAGATTTTGATAACGAGGTTCAGAAAATATTAACTGTGTACAACGCGGCCTGGCAGGCGAATACCGGATTCGTTCCCATGACGGATGCCGAGTTCAAATACCTCGCGAAGGATCTGAAGTTGATCCTGGATAAAGACTTTTGCATGCTGGCAGAAAAGGATGGAAAAGTGATCGGTTTTGCGCTAGCGATACCGGACATTAACCAGATCCTGATCAAAATCAAACGTGGGCGTCTATTCCCAACCGGTATCTTCAAACTTCTACTTGGAAGAAAGAAAATAAATTATGTGCGGGTGATTGCGTTGGGTGTGAATGAAGAACACCGCAAGGCAGGAGTTGAGGCATATTTCTATGCAGAAATAATTCAGAAAGCTATTGATAAGAAAATTTCTGGTGGCGAAGCTTCCTGGATCCTGGAGAACAATGAGATGATGAACAAGGGTTTAAAAAACCTGAATGCAACCATCTATAAGCGCTACAGAATTTTTGAAAAATCAATATGAGCGATCATGTATTAGTGACCGGCGCAAGCGGCTTCCTTGGGTACCACATTGTGAATGCCGCGATTGAAAAAGGTTTGATCGTTTATGCAGCGGTTCGCAAAAACAGTAACATCAAACACCTTGAAGATCTTCCGGTACGCTATGTTTATCTTGATTATGAAAATGTAGAAGACCTGGCAAAACAGCTCAGGGAAAATAACATCAGGCATATCATCCACGCTGCGGGAATCACAAAAGCAATGCGGCAGGATACGTACGATTACATCAATGCCACCTTCACGCTAAACCTCGCAAAAGCAGCAGAAAAACTTGGTGACCAGTTTAGCAAGTTTGTGTTTATCAGTAGTCTTGCAGCGGTTGGACCTTTAACGGATCCGGCTAAGCAGATCCTGGAAACAAATACGCCGAAACCTGTTACCGCTTACGGAAGAAGTAAACTGCTGGCAGAAAAAAATTTATCAGGAGTAGGAATTTCTTCGGTCATTCTACGGCCTACCGCGATATATGGGCCGAGAGATAAAGATATTTTTATCCTGGTGAAGACAGTTAATAAAGGCTTCGATCCATACATCGGGAAGTTTGATCAGTTTCTGAGTTTTGTACACGCAAAGGATGTAGCAGAACTTGCTGTTCAATCCTTGTTCATACCAGAAGCCTCCGGTATTTATAATGTTACAGATGGTCATAGTTACAACAGGTACCAGTTTTCTGATATCATTAAAACGATCCTGAAAAAAACAGCGTTCAGATTTCATATTCCCATGCCAATTGTACGAACACTGGCGTTCGTGTTGGAAACTACCAACGGCTGGTTAAAAAAGCCTTCAGTACTCAGTCGTGAAAAACTGCATGAGCTCGCTGCAAAGAACTGGATCTGCGATATTTCTAAAGCGAAAAATGAATTAAGGTACTCACCTAAGTTCGATCTGCAAACAGGCCTGGAAGATTCAATTGCCTGGTACACAAAGAACAAATGGATGTAGGCTGTTAGTTACAACGATAGGCATCATAAATCAAAATTTAAATCATTATGAGACAAGACATCATTCCAGCGGATGGAAGATTAGGTATTTTAATACCCGGCCTTGGAGCAGTGGCTACGACTTTTATCGCGGGCGTTGAAGCTGTTAAGAAGGGCATAGCGCAGCCAATAGGTTCATTGACGCAGATGGGAAATATTCGGTTGGGTAAGCGCACAGAAGACAGGTTTCCAAAGATCAAAGAATTTGTTCCACTGGCAGATCTGAATGACATCGCCTTCGGCGGATGGGATCTGTATGAAGATAACGTGTACGAGGCAGCGCTAAACGCGAAAGTGTTAGACCTTCCTTTGTTGCAGGCCATCAAACCTGAGCTTGAAGCGATCAAGCCGATGAAAGCAGTATTTGACAGATCATATGTTTCAAACCTTGATGGAAAGAATGTAAAGACCGGCGCGACAAAGTACGATCTCGCCATGCAGGTGATTGAAGACATCGAGCGTTTTAAACTGGAAAATAATTGTAACCGCGTGGTGATGGTCTGGTGTGGAAGCACGGAAAAATATATTGAGTCAACTGATATCCACAGCACTATTGAACTTTTTGAAGCAGCGTTAAAAAACAATGAAAGTTTGATTGCACCGAGCATGATCTATGCTTACGCGGCTATCAAATCGGGTGTACCATTTGCGAACGGAGCACCTAACTTAACCTGTGATATCCCTGCCTTGATCGAGCTGGCAAAAGAAACCAATACACCTATCGGTGGAAAGGATTTTAAAACAGGTCAAACCTTGATGAAGACGATCCTGGCTCCCGGGTTACACGCGAGAGCCCTCGGCGTTCGTGGTTGGTTCTCGACAAACATCTTAGGTAACAGGGACGGCTACGTGCTGGATCACCCGGATAATTTTAAAACAAAGGAAGTTTCTAAACTCAGTGTGCTTGATGAGATCTTTCGCCCGGAGTTGAACCCCGAATTATATGGTGATCTCTACCATAAAGTGCGGATCAATTATTATCCACCGGCAGGTGATAATAAAGAAAGCTGGGACAACATCGACATCTTCGGCTGGTTAGGTTACTCCATGCAGATAAAGATAAATTTCCTTTGCAGGGATTCAATTCTCGCTGCGCCGATCGTATTAGACCTGGCCTTGTTTCTTGACCTGGCAAAACGCTCAGACATGAGTGGGATACAGGAATGGCTTTCGTTTTATTTTAAATCGCCACAAACTTTGCCGCAATTGAGTCCTGAACATGACATTTTTAAACAACTGATGAAAATGCAGAACACATTGCGCCACATCATGGGAGAAGACCTAATTACTCACCTTGGCTTGGATTACTACCAGGAGTTGGTAGAAACGCTGTGATAAAAATTCATAAACTGCTCGCATCCGTTGGAGGAATCGGATACATCAAAGGAGGCGGAACAATTGCGGCAGTTGCTTATTGTATATGTTGGTTCTTCGTACCTGCCAGTGCCATGCACACACATTGGCAGGTGCTCGTACCCATCGCGATACTCATCATTGGAACCTGGAGTTCGAATGTTGTTGATGCGCATTGGGGAGAAGACAGTAGTAAAGTAGTAATTGATGAAGTAGCAGGGATGGCAATCGCGTTATTATATGTACCACACAATATCTGGTACCTATTGATCAGCCTCGCGGCATTTCGTTTTTTTGATATTGTTAAACCGCTTGGGGTTAGAAAAGCAGAGAGTCTTCCCAAAGGATGGGGCGTAATGGCGGATGATACACTGGCAGGAATTTATGCGCTGGTAGTCATTCATATCTCGATGGTGACAGTGCATAATTTCAATTAAATGAAAACATTTTTAAAAGCGAATATAGCTTCCCTTACTGCAAGCTTTTGTGATTACCTGGTCACATTTGTGCTTAAACAATTTCTTCACTTCGATCCAGTATATGCAAGTATCACCGGAACGGTCATTGGCGGAATCATCAATTTCTGGATTTGCAGGCAATGGGTTTTCGAAGCAGCGGGAGCAGGTGCTGTTCAACAAGGTAAAAGGTATTTAATTACCTGGACGGGTAACCTGCTATTGAATAGTTTGGGAGTGTTCCTGTTGATAAGGTTTGCAGGAATGTTTTATCTCCTTGCAAAATTATTAACCTCGCTGACGGTGGCAGTCGCATATAATTACCCGCTGCAAAAAAATTATGTTTTTAAAAATATCAATAATGAGACTCAATAGAATGATAAAGAGGGGTTGGCTTTTGTTTACGCTTACACTGCTGATGGGTGCCGTTGGGCAGGCACAGACTGTTGTAAAAGGCTTTGTGAAAGATGCGATTACCATGAAACCGCTGCAGTTCGTAAGTATTTACTTCGAAGGTGGCAAAGGTGTAACAACCGGCGAGGATGGAAGCTACTCAATTGTAACCTACCGGGATAATTTAAAAACAATTTCCTTTTCATTAACTGGGTACAAAGCCATATCAAAAAAGGTATCTACCGGTAAGGAACAAACGATCAACATCGAATTGGAACTCGCTGATGCCTTAAAAGAAGTGGTGGTAAAAACCAAGAAGAGAGGCAAGTACAGAAATCGGGATAACCCGGCAGTTCAACTAATCGATCTCGTTATTGAGAACAAGCCTAAGAACCAGATCACGACCTACAATTTTGTCCAGTTTCAGCAGTATGAAAAGTTGTCGCTGTCGTTGACAAACAAACCGGAAAAACTAATTAAGAACCGCTTGTTCAGGAATTATAAATTTATCCTGGAAAATATTGACAGCACTACCATCGAGGGTAAATCTTTACTGCCGGTTTACCTGGAAGAAAAATTATCTCAACGCTACCTCCGCAAGGATCCTGAGAAAGATAAGACTGTAATGCTGGGTGAGAAGAAGGTGAATTATGGCGACTTTCTGGATGACGCCGGTATTAGCCAGTACTTAAACCGGCTGTATGCTGAGATCAACATCTACGAGAATAACGTCAACATTCTAGCTACGCAATTCCTGAGCCCGATCGCTGATGTGGGGCCGACCTTTTACCGGTATTATATCCGGGATACGGTCGAACTCGATGGGATTAAATTGGTGAAACTTTATTTCACGCCAAAGAATCCAAACGATCTTCTTTTCCGCGGTACTATGTTTGTCACCTTAGATGGAAAGTACGGTGTTCAGAAGATCAGCATGACCGTGAGCAAGAATGCGAATTTGAACTGGACACGTGAGTTAAGGATTAACCAGGATTTTGAGAAAGGAATTGATGGAAGGTTTCATGTTACCAAAAGCAGCATGCTCGCTGAATTCGCTTTGACAAAAAATGCCTCCGGAGGCGTTCTGGGCGAAAGAACCGTTTCTGTAAAAGATTTTGTGACCAATCAGCCAGCGGCGGACAGTGTATATAGTGCTAAAGATCTCGTAGTCCGTGAAACCAAGGATACCCCGGATAGTTTCTGGACGGCTAACCGCCACAGCCCGCTGACAACGGTGGAAACGAAGGCTTATTATAACATTGACAGTTTGAAGAACATGAAGTCATTCAAGCGCTTCGGCGAGATCGTCAGCCTTGTTTTTTCCGGCTACAAGTCATTTGGCCCGTGGGAAATTGGTAACACCAACACATTCTACAGTTTCAACCCTGTTGAAGGATTTAAGTTGAAAGTAGGTGGAAGAACGACGCCCAAGTTTAGCAATTTTCTTTACTTCGAAAACTACTTCGCCTACGGCTTTAAGGACAAGAAACTGAAGTACCAGGCTGCCGCAACTTATTCATTCAACCATAAGTCTATTTATGCTTTCCCGCTAAACTACCTGAAGCTGAGCTACCAGAATGACACGAAGATTCCCGGCCAAGACCTGCTGTTTACCAATGAAGACAATTTCCTGTTATCATTTAAACGAGGCAACAACAATAAGTGGCTTTACAATAATATTGTTGAACTGAAATATGTACGGGAGTTTGGCAAGAATTTGTCATACACTTTTGCCTACAAAAACTGGGAACAAACACCTGCCGGCGACATCACTTACCAGAAAGTGAAAGACAACTCATTTGTAAATGACCTGATCACATCTGAATTATCTGCTGAGTTTCGCTGGGCGCCGAACGAACAGTTCTACCAGGGAAAAAACTTCCGGATCCCGATCATCAATAAATACCCGGTATTTAAGGTTCGTTACACGCAGGGATTCAAAGGATTCATCAATGGGGAGTATGATTTTAAAAATATTACGACCACTATCGATAAGCGGATCTACATGTCGCAGCTAGGCTACACAGATGTTTCGCTCGAAGGTGGTTATACATTTGGCCAGTTGCCGTTCCCATTATTGATGGTACACCGGGCGAACCAAACGTATGCTTACCAGATACATTCTTATAACCTGATGAATTTCATGGAGTTTGTAAGCGATAAGTATGCAGCGGCCAATCTTGACTTCTATTTTAACGGCTTTTTCTTCAATAAACTTCCATTGATAAAAAAGCTCAAACTACGTGAAGTTGCCAGCTTTAAAATACTTTACGGCGGGGTTCGGGATGAAAATAATCCAGACAAAAACCAGGAGGTTTATAAGTTTCCAACAGATATAACTACAGGCAAACCAACGACCTTTGCATTGAATGGAACACCATATATAGAAATGAGTGTAGGTATAGCCAATATTTTTCGATTATTAAGGTTAGATGTTGTGAAGAGGCTGACTTACCTGGATAATCCGTATATCGATACGTGGGGCCTTAGGGCTAAACTGAGGTTCGATTTCTAAATGAATAAAACATGCTTTATGGCAAATGAATTAACAAGAGACCGCCTTCAAAAAATGATTTACGTTGTAATCAACCCCATCGTAAAGGCATTGATCAAGATCGGTTTTACACCAAACATTGTCACTATTACCGGGTTGATCTTAAATATTGGCGTTGCAGTCATTTTTATTAAAGGAGCTGAGCAAGGTAATCGTGGAGACCTCTCATACCTGGCCTGGGCCGGAGCACTTATTTTATTCGCGGGTTTATTTGATATGCTTGATGGACAGGTGGCAAGAATAGGCAATATGAGTTCAACTTTTGGCGCCTTATTCGATTCAGTGCTGGACAGGTACAGTGAGTTGATCATGTTTCTCGGGATCTGTTATTACCTGGTTTCGCATCACTACTTTTTCAGTTCCCTTTTTGCTTTCATCGCGTTGATAGGTTCCATGATGGTAAGCTATACCAGGGCGAGAAGTGAAGGACTTGGGATTCAAAACAAGGGAGGCCTGATGCAACGCCCGGAGCGGGTAGTGCTAACCGGTATGGCGGCCCTCGCCTGCGGTGTTATCGGCTATTTCATTGGTGGTGAATATAAATATTTCGTACCTGGCACTAACTACCAGTTATTTGAAACCATGTCGATCTTTACAATGCCGTTGACCATTATGGCGGTATTGACAAACATAACTGCATTTAAAAGATTAGTCGACGCAAAAAAAGCGCTGGATGAGTTAGACAGCCGAAAATAATCATGTATTTAAAGAAATTCCCTTTATTCATTTTCCTTTTTATAAGCCTTAATTTTGCAGCCGAAGCGCAAAATGGTTTCCCGGTACCAATGGGCAACCAGAAACAATTGTTTTACCTGCAGCGCACGCCAAATACCAATACGATCGTTTACGAGCTGAACTATAAGAACGGTGAGATCGACCGGGAGAATCCAATTCACGAGTTTTGGATCCGGTACCAGGAAAATGGACAACGGCAGGAACTGAGTTATATACAGCGCAAGTTTGCATACGGGATAAAAACCACGAAACTGGCAGATAACCGCTACGAACTCCGGTTCGTTTCTTATAAAAAATATAAGATGTACCTGGAACCAGGTCCGGATAAAAAATTAAGCGTTTACACGATTATCAATAATAAGAAGGTGATGCTTACCAGTATTTTTTTAAAGATCAAAGAAGGTGGTTCTTTCTGGTCGCCGAACATCGAGTATGTTGAGGTTTCCGGGATTGAGCCTGCAAGCCGGTTGGTGATCAGGGAGAAATTAAAAATTTGACCACAAGCAATAATTAAAGATGAAAAAGAATTACGTGTCAAATTCGGAAGAATCAATCAAACTGTTTAAAAGCAATCTTTTTAACAGCCTTTCGAAAGTCCACTATACTGTACCACTGTATATCTTCATTCCCGCAATATTATTTTTCACGTATGGTGCTTTTTCAAACGGCATCAGCCTGGGAGACTTTGCCTTATATTTTGTTGGTGGCTTGATCATCTGGACCATCACCGAATATGTCCTGCACCGTTTTGTTTTTCATTATCATCCTACCTCCGAGTTTGGAAAGAAGATCCATTTTATTTTTCACGGAGTTCATCATGATTACCCACGGGATAAAAAGAGGTTAGTGATGCCACCAGCGGCAAGCATTCCTCTTGCAACGCTTTTCTACGTGCTGTTTTCTCTTTTCCTGGACAGGCAGTTTTTGTTTTCATTTTTCCCTGGCTTCCTGCTCGGGTACCTGTTTTATGACATGATGCATTATGCCATGCATCACCACAATTTTAAACACCCGGTCTTAAAAAAAATCAAGCAACATCATATGTTGCACCATTACCAGGATGCAAGTAAAGGATATGGCGTAAGCTCCTCCCTGTGGGATATTGTCATGAAATCGGATTTCGAAAAACAACCTACAAAAAGTTGATGCAAACGAGAGATCCGCGGTTGTTTTCCATCAACAACATTTTATTATCTCTCGCTCTTTCCCTTGGCTATCTCTTATTTTCTTTTTTTTTAATTGGCTTTAAAACGGACCAACTCTTCCTCGTTGGCCTCTTCAACGGGTGCTTTTTTTCTTCGACCATTAGCAGGAAATTCATAACCGGTTTTGCTATTTTCATTGTGTATTGGATCCTGTTCGATTATATGAAGGCCTTTCCCAATTACACGGTGAATGAAGTACGTATCGGGGAACTCTACCAGGCTGAAAAACAACTATTTGGATTTAACTATGCCGGCAATGTCGTTACGCCCAATGAATACTGGCTGTTGAATGGAACCACGTTTCTTGATGTACTCTCGGGCCTGTTTTATTTATGCTGGATACCGGTACCACTGGCATTTGCAGCCTACCTGTTCTTCGTGGACAAAAAAATATTTCTTCACTTCGCACTCACGTTTGTGCTGGTAAATTTGCTGGGCTTCGTGATCTATTATGTGTACCCCGCTGCCCCACCCTGGTACTACCAACTTCACGGCACAGAATTTATCCAGGGCACCAATGGTAATACAGCCGGGCTGCATAAATTTGATGAGTACTTCAACACGGGTGTGTTTAAAAGTTTGTATGAAAAGAGTTCCAATGTGTTCGCCGCTATGCCCTCTTTACATTCATCTTACCCGCTGATTGTGCTTTACTATGCCATGCAGAAAAAACTTGGCTGGATGAACTGGGTATTTTTTATCGTCGCGGCAGGTATCTGGTTCGCTGCAGTTTATACAAGTCACCATTACATCATCGATGTGCTTGCCGGCATCGCCTGTGCCGTTTCCGGTATCGCTCTTTTTCAACTGGTGTTACTGAAACTCCCACCCTTCAAACGGTTTATTGACCGTTATCTTACAAAAATTTGATCGCCGAAATTCCGAAGCATTTTGCCCGGGGTTGCAAAACGCAAATGTGCCAAAAAGTAATAACCGGCCACTTTCGTGAACCGGTTATTACGATTGCTTGCCAGCTATGTATCGCCGTTGAAATTAATATCAAATACGGCGGGAAAATTTGATTATCTCAGGAATAACATTTCACGGTATTTCGGCAATAACCAATGTGAATCATCAACCAACAATTCCATTTTATCTACATGGTAACGGATGTCATCGAAATGCTTGCCTTTTACATCGTCGCAATAAGCAATTGCTTTTTCGCGGGTATCAGTAAGGGCATTTGCTTTTTTCCTTTCTTCAATCATATTCCGAACCCCAGTACTCATCGCGTTGATGTGGTTGCTCAGTTCTTCAAGAATACTTTTTTGATTAGAATAAGCCGCTTCATCTAAGCCAACTTCTTTTAATCCCTTCACGTTCTCCAACAAAATGTTCTGATATTTTACAGCAGAAGGCAGGATGTGTGAAGTAGCGAGTTCGCCCATGATTCTTGCTTCGATCTGTACTTTTTTGATGTACGCTTCCAGCATGATCTCATGACGGGCTTCCAGTTCAGAATGTGTATAGATGTCGTTGCCTTCAAATAATTTTTTAGCATCTTCCTGCAGGTAAGCATCTAAAGCCAGCGGTGTAGTTTTTACATTTGGAAGGCCTCTTTTTTCTGCCTCTGCAGCCCACTCTTCGCTGTAGCCATCTCCTTCAAATAAAACAGATTTACTCTCTACGATATATTTTTGGATAACGTGCATGATGGCAATTTCCTTCTTGTCACCGCCATCGATGAGTGCATCAACGTCTTTCTTGAATTGCTTTAAAGTTTGCGCAACAATTGAATTCAACACAGTCATTGCGTTAGCGCAGTTTGCAGCCGAACCAACTGCACGGAACTCAAATTTATTACCAGTAAACGCAAACGGTGAAGTACGGTTCCGATCTGTATTATCCAGCATCAGTTCCGGAATGGTTTTATGAATGTCCAGTTTCAGCATGGCTTCGTCCTGCTCATCAAATTTACCACCAACCCTGGTTTCAACCTGGTTCAAAACTTCTGTCAGGTATTTTCCAATAAAGATAGAGATGATCGCGGGGGGCGCTTCATTTGCACCAAGGCGGTGATCGTTGCCTGCGCTTGCGATAGATGCTCTTAACAATGGGGCGAAATCATGAACCGCTTTAATCGTGTTAACGAAGAAAGTAAGGAACATAAGGTTTGTCTTTGGGGTCTTACCCGGCGCAAGTAGGTTAACGCCTGTATCGGTAGCAATGCTCCAGTTATTATGTTTACCACTTCCGTTGATACCGGCAAATGGCTTCTCGTGCAATAAAACGATTAACCCATGACGTTTTGCAACGCGGGTCATAACATCCATAAGCAGGGTGTTATGATCAACCGCCAGGTTAGCCTCTTCAAAAATTGGAGCACACTCAAACTGTGAAGGAGCAACCTCATTGTGACGTGTACGCAATGGAATACCCAACTTGTAAGCTTCCTGCTCGTAATCACGCATGAAACCATAAATTCTTTCGGGGATAGCGCCGAAATAATGATCTTCCAATTGCTGTCCTTTTGCAGGTGCATGTCCGAAAACGGTGCGACCTGTCATGATGATATCCGGGCGGGCATTTGCCATGCTCGCATCGATCACAAAATATTCCTGCTCCCATCCGAGGGTTGCAGTCACTTTAGTTACATTCTTATCAAAATACTGAGCTACATCAACCGCGGCCTTATCTAAAGCCACCAGCGCCTTGATCAAGGGGGTTTTTGCATCTAATGATTCTCCTGTGTAGGAAACGAAAATGGTCGGGATACATAAAGTTTTTCCGTGACCGATCTCAACGATAAATGCAGGTGAGGAAGGATCCCAGGCAGTATAACCGCGAGCTTCGAACGTTGCACGTAAACCACCTGAAGGAAACGAAGATGCATCCGGCTCTTGCTGGATAAGCGCTCCGCCTTCAAATTCTTCAATTGGAGTGCCATCACCTTTTAAAGTAAAAAACGAATCATGTTTTTCGGCAGACAAATCCGTAAGGGGTTGAAACCAGTGTGTGTAGTGAGTTACACCTTTACTTTCGCCCCAGGCTCTTAAACCGTTTGCAATTTGGTTGCCCATACTGCGATCGATCTTTTTACCACCTTTTATGGAGTTCACCAGGCTTTTGTAAGCTTCGTCGCTTAAAAACTGGCGGGCTACTTTCATTGTAAAAACGTTCTCACCAAAAATTCCGGTGATTTTCGTAGAGGCTTTTACTGAAACTTCAGCATTCAACCTTAGGTTGTCAATTGCTTTAAAACGTAGTGATTGCATCTATTTTTAGGTTTTGAGGGCACAAAGTACGATTTTTTTAATCGTAATTAGACGAAAACATTATTTGTTTTAGAAAAAAATCAGTTTTTTCGCCAAAATACAAATATGTAATTATTTTTTAATGCAATACTTGTATGGAGAAATTATGGCTGATAGGATTAGGTTTTGGTGCATCGTCGATATAATAACAGGCAATATCCAAACTGCTAAATGGATCTTATGGTGAAACTTTTTTAGCCTAGACGTTGGGCTGCCCGTGGATCCCGCTTTTAGCAAGAATAATAAAGTTCACTCATCCAAATAAAAAGGAATACAGGTTGTACTTTCGCACTTTCTTAAACTATTATGGAGATAACAGCAACTACAGCCGAACAACTTCGTCTAACGGCCGACGAATTTGAACTCATCAAACAAAAACTGGGACGAACACCCAATTTCACGGAGCTCTGTTGCTTCAGCGCTATGTGGAGTGAGCATTGCAGTTATAAAAATTCAATTAAGTGGTTAAAAACGCTTCCGCGGGATGGAAAGAAAATGTTGGTAAAGGCGGGTGAAGAGAATGCGGGGCTGATGGATATTGGGGATGGATATGGAGTGGTGTTTAAAATCGAAAGTCATAATCACCCCAGTGCAATTGAACCTTTCCAGGGTGCTGCAACTGGTGTGGGCGGTATTCACCGCGATATATTTACTATGGGAGCCCGTCCCATCGCTTCTTTAAATTCTCTCCGTTTTGGAAATCTTACCGAGGCTAAAACTCAGCATTTGTTAGCAGGCGTTGTTCATGGCATCGGGCATTACGGAAATTGTTTTGGTGTTCCCACCGTAGGTGGAGAAATATATTTTGAAGGCTGTTATCATACCAACCCGCTCGTAAATGCGATGAGCGTGGGCATCCTGAAAAATGGCGAAACGATTTCTGCGATCGCTGAAGGTGAAGGCAACCCGGTCTTCTTTGTCGGTAGCGCTACGGGCAAAGACGGCATTGGTGGAGCCTCGTTTGCCTCGGCAAATATTACCGCAGACAGCGCGGAAGACTTGCCAGCGGTGCAGGTGGGAGATCCGTTCCAGGAAAAGAAATTGCTGGAAGCTTGTCTTGAAGTGATCAAAACCGGCGCCATTGTAGGTATGCAGGATATGGGCGCAGCAGGCATCATTTGCTCAACCGCCGAAATGAGTGCCAAAGGAAATGCAGGGATGAAAATTGACCTGGATAAAGTGCCGATGCGCCAGCAAAATATGAAAGCCTGGGAATTGCTCCTGAGTGAAAGCCAGGAAAGAATGTTAATGGTGGTTGAAAAAGGACGGGAGGCTGAAGTATTGGAAGTGTTCGAAAAATGGGACTTACCGTGTAGTGAAATTGGCGTAGTAACGACTACGGGTATGCTGGAATTTTCAATGAACGGTGTACTTGAAGCAACATTGCCAGCTGCTGAATTGGTACTTGGTGGCGGAGCTCCGCAATACGACCGCGAGTATACAGAACCTACTTACTTAAAAGAGATCAACAATTTCGATCCTGCCAGCATCGACCTGCCAATCAACTTGCAGTCGGTAGCGGAGCAACTGATTGAGATTCCAAATATTGCGAATAAGCGTTGGGTTTATACTCAATACGATAGCATGGTGGGCGCTGGCACAACGAGTACGAATGCTCCAAGTGATGCGGCCATCGTGGTGGCGAAACCAACCAATAAAGCGTTAGCACTTACCACGGATTGCAACAGCCGGTATGTGTTTGCGGATCCGTACAAAGGAGCAATGATTGCCGTGGCCGAAGCTGCCCGCAACATCGTTTGCAGTGGGGGTCAGCCTTTAGGCGTTACCAATTGCCTGAACTTTGGAAACCCGTACAATCCGGAAGTGTATTACCAGTTTGTGAATGCCATCAAAGGCATGGGTGAGGCCTGCTTAAAATTTGATACCCCGGTAACAGGTGGTAACGTTAGTTTTTATAACCAGTCGCCTGAAGGGCCGGTCTACCCTACCCCGACGATCGGCATGGTTGGTCTACTGGAAGATGCAAGTAGAAAAATGACCATGGATTACAAACAGGCCGGAGACCACATTATTTTAGTAGGCGAAAGCCGCGACGATATCAACTCGTCTGAATATCTGCATAAAATTCATGGGGTTGAGTTTAGCCCTGCACCTCATTTTGACCTTGACGAAGAATTTGCCCTGCATCGGGTGATTGAATCTTTAATTCATGATCAATTGATCTCATCTGCACACGATGTAAGTGAAGGTGGTTTGTTTGTTACCCTAACAGAAAGCGGTTTCAATCGTCACCTGGGATACAGCATCGAAACGAATGAACAAATAAGGAAAGACGCGTTTCTTTTCGGCGAGGCGCAAAGTCGGGTTGTTGTTACTGTAAGTGCAAAACAACACGCGGAATTTATGCGGAAGATCTCTGTGTTGAATATCCCTGTTGAAGATCTTGGCGTAGTTACCGACGGCGCCATTTCAATAGACAATGAGCCCTGGGGAACGATCACCGGTTGGAAGGACAAATATGACAATGCCATTGGCAATTTGCTAGCCGGGCAGGCGTCCGAACAGGCCTTGACCGCACTGTAGCACAATTATTAAAACAACTCCGAAGCAGGAACAACTATTTAAGTTTTTAATTATGAATAAGAAAATTGCGATCATCGGTGGGGGAAACCTGGGTACCGCGATTGCGGAAGGATTGATTAAAAGCAAATTCTGCAAGCCGTCGGATATCACGGTTACGAAAAGAAATCTCGCAACCATTCAACACCTGGCAGCGATTGGAGTGAAAATCACGAGCGACAATGTGGCGGCGGTGAAGGCAAGCGACCTCGTGATACTGGCCATCAAACCCTGGCAGGTAATCGACGTGCTGAATGGATTTCTCAAGCAACTCACCAGCAGCCACATGGTGGTATCGGTTGTGACGGGAGTGCTCATTCAAGACATTGAACAGGCGCTTACCAAACAACTTGCTGTATGCCGCGCAATGCCAAACACTGCTATTGCCATTCAACAAAGCATGACTTGCCTAAGCTTTTCAAACAGTAGCAGTACCCAAATCAAGTATGTCACCGATTTGTTTAATACGGTTGGTAAAACAACGGTGATCGACGAGAAGTTGATGGACGCAGCTACCGTATTGGGAGCCTGCGGCACCGCCTATGCGATGCGCTATATTCGGGCAAACATCCAGGGTGGTATTGAGATCGGCTTTGACTCGGCGACAGCTAATTTGATCGCTGCACAAACGGTGAAGGGCGCGGCGGAACTACTGTTGCAAAAAGGAACCCATCCCGAGCAGGAAATTGATAAAGTTACCACGCCTAAAGGTTGTACCATCGCGGGCCTTAACGAAATGGAGCACCAGGGCTTCAGCTCCTCGTTGATCAAGGGAATCGCCACCAGCTATAATAAAATTTTAAAAGGCTAACGCTCACACCCAAACGATCTTCACAACTTCAGCCATATTCCGTTTCAACAGGAGTTATTTCTTACTGGCCGTTCTGCTATTAATGGTCGAAGTCATTATCGCACTATTCGTTCGCGACGCTTTCCTGCGACCATACGGAGGAGACACGCTTGCCGTAATGTTGTTGTACTGCTTTATACAAAGTGGCTTCAATTTCCCCTGGCTGAAAGTGGCCATCGGAAGTTGGATTTTTGCCTGTTGCCTTGAAGTGCTGCAGGCGCTTAACCTTCTCGCATACCTCGAGCTCAGGCAGAACGAAATGGCAAATGTTGTCGTTGGAAATACCTTTGCCTGGCTTGACATTGTTGCTTATACCGCTGGGCTACTCATCATAGTTGTTGTGGAAATTTCCCGCCGGAACGGCGAAAAAAAAACATCTTAAGACCAGGGGACCGGTCAAAGTTGGAGTATTATTATCGGGCAGCTCTTCGGTAGAAATAATAAGCGAGTAGGCCGAAAATTATGTTGGGTACCCAGGCCGCCAGGACTGGCGTAAAATTCCCCTTAGTTGCAAACACTAGCGCAAAACGGCCGAAGAGGATATATAACACACTGAGCACAACGCCTACGGCCAGGTGAAAACCACTCCCTCCCCTCACCTTTCTTGAAGAAATCGTAGCGCCTATCATCGACAGGATTATTACGGAAACCGGAATGGCATCGCGGTTATATCGCTCCACCAACAAAGCATTGATGCCTTCAGAACCCCGCATCTCTTCCTTTGCGATCAACTGTTTCAACTCAGGTGTAGGCAACCGGTCTTTTAAATATTCATCCTTACGCAGATCGACCGGTTTGAAATTGTAATTCATCAGCTTCATGTCACTATGCACCGCCGTTTCTTTGTTGCCGGTGAATGTTCGCTCCATCACGGTGTTCAGGCGCCATTTCCTGGAGGCGGTGTCCCAGATGATATTATCTGCCCGTAAATTATACTTGAGGGTATTGTGCGCAAATTGCTGGATGAAGAAGTTCCCGCCGGCTTTGCTGCTGGTATCGTAATATTTAATGCCAGCGTAGGTGTTTGAATCAATGCGGAAGTAATAATTCTGTGGAAAGGAACGTGGATCGGTAGGCGAATAGTAATCAACATACTTCGCCTCGAAAGTACCCCAAATAGCATTCGCCCTGGGTAATACAAACTGGTAGATCAACCAAAGCATGGAGGACAAAAAAATACTTCCGATCCAGTACGGTAGCAGGAATCTTCTAAAACTTACGCCACTGGCAAGTATGGCAATCACCTCCGACTTATCCGCCATTTTCGCCGTAAAGAAAATGACCGCTATAAAAACAAACAAGGGAAAGAGCATCGCGTCGATGCGGGGAACGAGACCAAAATAGTAATCCGTAATGATCCGGCTAACGGGCAATTTGGATTTTACAAAGTCATCCGTTTTTTCACTAATGTCGATTACGACAACAATTACCGTAAATAATAGTAAACAGAAAAAAAAGGTAGTCAGGTATCTCTTCAGTATGTAACTATCTATTTTCTTCATGAATGCTTGTGCGGCAAAACTAACTTAAAAGCCGCAGCATCAAAAATGGCGATGTGAACTAATTGTGAAAATCATGTACCGGTCGTACATGAATTTGTTAAACCCGCGAATGACCGACTTATTGAATGATCTTAACCTCGGTGCGGCGATTAGTTTGCCTTCCCTCGTCCGTATCATTGTCAGTTATCGGTTCTGTAAAACCATACCCCTTTGCAGTCAGCCGATCGGGTGTAATACCCTGGCTTACCAGGTAGGCCATTACAGTGTTGGCGCGGTCTTTTGATAAGATCATATTAGCTTCTGCCTTCCCCACATTGTCGGTATGTCCACCGATCTCTATCTTTTCATCATCCTTCCGCTTCAGGTATTCTACCAACTCATTCAACACCTTGTAAGCCTCGGGAACCAGTGTTGCTTTGCCAGATTCAAAAGTGCAATTCTCGAGTACAAAAGAAGCCGGTGCCTCAAATTCAATATTTACATTGAAAGGATTTTTGTAAAAACCATTTCCTTTCAGGGCTGGGATGTCTAATACGTTATAGCTGGTGGAATCCTGGAATCCGAGGACAAAAATTTCATACTTATCACCAGCGGGTAAACGCAAAGAAAATTTCCCCTGTTCGTCGCTTAGGCCCTGGTATTCGCGGCTGTTGATCTTGCTGCGGAAAACCACGAGTTCGTGATTTAAGAAATTACCTGTCTTCGCATCTTTAATTACTACGTTAACCGGGGCGTCTTTAGGAAGGTTTAGGGGAGTTTCCTGGGCTGTTGTGGTGAGGATAACACTTACAGCAAGGGATAATGATAGGAGCAATTTTTTCATAGTGGGATGTATTGAATTCGTCAAATGGACTTAAAGTCCTGGTTTTCATTTCCATCCTAAATATAGAAATAATTCCGGAAACCCAAACTGCAAGGGATACCGCCGGACTGTAGCTCGACACGGAGGATTGTCCTCCATATTTATCACAGCCGCTGCTGTAACCTTGGGACAAGCTCATTTTTCCAGGATTGAAAATCCCCATTGGTGATGTGCTTGCGGGCTTCCGTTACCAGCCACAAGTAGAACGCGAGGTTATGGATACTCGCGATGGTTAAACCCAGCATTTCCTTCGCCTTCATCAGGTGCCGCACATAGGCCTTGCTGTAAAAGTTGCTGACAGTACAGTCTATTTCGACATCGATGGGTGAAAAATCCCGCTCCCATTTTTTGTTGTCAATATTGATGACGCCGTTACTGGTAAATAACATCGCATTGCGACCGTTACGCGTTGGCATCACGCAATCAAACATGTCAACTCCAAGCGCAATACATTCAAGGATATTCCACGGTGTTCCAACGCCCATTAAATAACGGGGTTTATCTGCCGGAAGAATATCACAACAGTACTCTGTAAACTCATACATTTTTTCAACCGGTTCTCCTACACTTAAACCTCCGATCGCATTACCAACCGCGTGTTTGGATGCGACGAATTCGGAGGAAGCCTTGCGCAAATCAGCATAGGTACTTCCCTGGATGATGGGAAAAAGATTTTGAGTATAGTTGTATTTACCAGCGGTTTCGTCGAAACGTTTGATACAGCGATCAAGCCAACGGTGAGTTAACTCCATGCTCTTCTTCGCATAATTGTAATCACTGGGATAGGGCGGACATTCGTCAAATGCCATAATGATATCACCACCGATTATGCGCTGGATATCCATCACGTTTTCTGGTGTAAACAAATGCTTTCCCCCGTCGATATGGGATTGAAAAATAACCCCCTCTTCATTGATCTTTCGATTATTGGCCAGCGAGAAAACCTGGTAACCACCGCTGTCTGTAAGTATGGGGCGATCCCACCCATTAAACCGGTGAAGACCACCGGCAGCTTCCAAAGTTTCGAGGCCGGGGCGCAAAAAAAGATGATAGGTATTACCAAGGATAACCTGTGCCTTTACATCTGTTGCCAATTGTTGCTGGGTGACGGTCTTAACACTTCCGACTGTGCCAACCGGCATAAAGATCGGGGTTTGAATCTGGCCGTGATCGGTAGTGATCGTACCAACGCGGGCTTTCGTTAACTGGTCGGTATGAGATAAATCAAATTGTAATGCTGCCATATTAATACCCGTTAGAAAACGGTGCCTGGTATTGATTTAATTGAAATTGTTTTTGTTTTATAGTAGGTGATTTCATCGAGATTAGGCATCAATCCTTATTTTCGTATATGAATTTTACCCTTTGGTGGCAGGTATTATTTTATACCTTCTGCCTGGTTACCTTAACTCAACTGTTTTACTACCTTTTCTTTTTTCTTCGCCTGGGTTACTACAAACCCAACGTAAAGGATCATTCGCATACCAACCCGGTGTCCGTCATCATCTGTGCCCGCGACGAGGCGGCAAATTTAGCGAAAAATCTTCCTGGATCGTTGGTACAGCAATACAGCACAACCCATGAAGTGATTGTTGTGGATGACAACTCCTTTGATGAAAGCAAATACCTGCTGGAGGCTTTTCAGAAAGAATTCAGGCAACTGAAGGTGGTGGAGTTGAAGCAGGAAGCAAAGATGATTCCCGGCAAAAAATTTCCGTTAAGCATCGGCATTAAAACTGCGAAGCACGAAATTGTTTTATTAACTGATGCAGATTGTGTGCCTGCCAGTGAAAACTGGATCAGCCAGATGCAGGCAACCTACGACGATAATACCGAGATTGTTTTGGGCTATGGCGCGTATCATAAAAAAAAGGGCATCCTGAATAAATTGGTAAGATGGGAAACATTTCACACCGCGATTCAATACCTGAGTTATGCGCTGGCCGGCAAACCATACATGGGTGTGGGAAGAAATCTCAGTTATCGTAAAACGGTTTTTTTTCGACACAAAGGTTTCTCAGCTCACAATCATGTGGCGAGTGGAGATGACGATCTGTTCATTGGCGCAGCAGGTACCAAAACAAATACAAAGATTAACGTTGACAATACTGCATTTACCTTAAGCGAACCCGCCAGCACCTGGGCCGAATGGGCCCGTCAAAAACAACGGCATTACACAACTGCAAAATATTACCGGCCGATTCATAAGTTCTTGTTAGGCGGTTATTCCCTTTCTCATTTTTTGTTCTATCCTTTATTTGTCGCCACGCTTGTGTTGTACAGTTGGAAACTTGCGCTGGTAATTTTCTGCCTGCGCTTGCTGGTTCAAGGATTGGTGTTGCACCCGGCAATGAAAAAATTAGGAGAGAAAGACCTGTTTCCCTGGTTCTTCTTCTTCGACCTTTGGATGTTTTTTTATTACCTCATCTTTGCACGCACATTGATAAAAAAACCAGCCCAGGCATGGAAATAGTTACCAAATACTTTGCGGATTTTTCTGTTGAACAGCTTCGTCAATTTGATGGCTTAAAAGCGCTGTATGCAGAATGGAATGAAAAAATAAACGTGATCTCCCGCAAGGACATGGAAAATTTTTACATGCACCATGTACTTCATTCGCTGGCAATCGCTACCCAGTTTGAATTTAAACCTAACCAGCAAGTGATGGATCTTGGCGCCGGTGGCGGTTTCCCGGGTGTCCCCCTGGCAATTTTTTTCCCGGAAGTGCAGTTTCACCTGGTAGATAGCATCAACAAAAAACTCAAGGTTGTTAACGAGGTCGTGGCATCACTAAATATTGAGAACCTTACAACACAGCATACCCGTGCTGAAGACATCAAGAGCAGAAAATTTGATGTGGTTGTGTCAAGAGCTGTCGCCCCGCTGAAAGACCTGTGGGTATGGAGCAAACCGCTTTTGAAAAAAGGCAGCGAGCCTGGCGGTCTTATTTGCCTCAAAGGTGGCGACCTGGCAACAGAAATTTTTGAAAGCAACTGCAAACCAAGGGTTTGGGAAATTGAAAAGCTTTTTGAAGAACCATTTTTCAAAGAGAAATTCCTCCTGCACGTTCCTTTCTAGTTTTTCTATACTCACTTTAGGGTATTGTCACCCTCCTAATTTTGAAGACCTTTGTTATTCATGAATATTTCAGTCGCCATAGTCGAAGATAACCACGACATCCGGAACGCCTTAGAACAGATCATCGATATGGCCGATGGTTATACACTTGCCGGATCCTGCATCAATGGAGAGGAAGCCATCGTAAACATCCCCATCTACAAGCCCAACGTTGTTTTAATGGACATCAATCTCGGAGGTATCAATGGTATCGAAGCGGTTAGAATATTGAAAGAAGAACAGCCGGAAACACTCTTTATGATGTGTACCGTTTATGAGGAAGACGAGAAAATCTTTGAAGCCCTGAGCGCCGGTGCAAATGGTTACGTACTGAAAAAAACAGCCCCTGATAAATTGCTGGATGCCATTAAAGAATTATACGAGGGCGGTGCCCCGATGAGCAGCCAGATTGCCCGTAAAGTAGTGACGACCTTTCAAAACAAATCGATTTCTGCAACACAAGTGGATTCTTTAGGTGCATTATCAAAACGAGAAAAAGAAATTCTCGAAATGCTTTCCAAAGGATTACTGTACAAAGAGATCGCGGATCAATTATTCATTAGCCCCCAAACTGTGCGGAAACATGTATATCATATTTATGAAAAACTGCATGTTGGTAACCGTATAGAAGCCGTCAATAAATTCTTCGGCAGATAATTTCAATTATTACCATACGGGCACAATAAAAAAACCTCCACTAATACTGGAGGTTTTTCGTTAAAGATATTTCCAAAACCAAAAATCTGTTTGAGGCGTATTGCCTATCGGGAAATAGTGGGTATGTCCCGAATTCACAAAACCATATTTCTCGTAAAAGCGTTGCGCTTTTTTATTGTGTTCCCAAACACCCAGCCATACCACTTCGTATTGATGTTCCGCAGCGTAGGTAAATACCAGGTCAATCAAAACCTGCGCAACACCTTGTCCATGAAAAGGCTTATCAACGTATATACGTTTTAGTTCCAACGCCTTCCATTGCTTCATCATGGGCAGGCTTGCATAATCTTCCATGAACCGGAGATAGCCAACCAACTGCCCGCCTGACTCGGCCAAGAAATACATATCCTGCTCGTTCGATAATTCTGCTTTCACCAGGTCCAGGTTATAATAGGCCTCGAGAAAAGATGCCATATCGACTTCTGTGCAGGTGCCTGTAAACGTATCGAAAAATGTACGCCTTGCGATGTCAGCCAGCTGCGGTGCATCATCAAGAGTGGCGCGACGGGTTGTTATATTCATATCAAAACATTCTTGAAAACTGGTTGAACCCTCTCTTTTTAGGATGTTACCAATTGAGTTGAAGCATATTGTTTTTTTGATCCAGGTCGGCCATTCTTTTACTGGGATCAATTTCCACCTTTCGAAGGTCCACTAACCTCCGCTTAAATTCCACAATGTAAGTAGGATGGGTCCACCGCCATTCCGCGTGTACCTCAGTTGGCTCCGATTTGCTTTCAGCTGCTTTCGATCCATACATAAGGTTCAACGGCACAATGTGCATTTCAGACGTGCCATCTTTAAAGCTTAAATTCAGATCGATCGGCATTGGGATTTTCCCGATCCTTCGTAACCTCACTTTCGATACGCCATTTTCTTCCCAAAGGCTGTCAATGCTGTAATCAATCGTTTTAGTAGTGTTGCACCAGTATTCTTTATACCAATCCAACTGAAGGCCACTCACATCTTCCGCGACCTTTATGAGATCATTTATATTCGGATGTTTGAAGCGCCACAGTTCATAGTATTTCAACAATATCTTATCCCTTGCATCCGTCCCGACAATATATCCCAACTGATTCATAAATACCGACCCCTTGGAATAGGCGGCAATGCTATAACCGGTATTGGACTCAAAATGATCCGCATGAGTAGTGAGTGGTTCTTCGAAACCACTCTTTGCCAGGTTGAAATATGATTGGTACGTACCATAATGTTCTGCTGGTAATAAAGCCGATAAGGAGTCTAACCTTTTGATGAAGGGAAGATTGGATGCCGCTTTTACCCGCGTAAATTTATCGCGGTAATAAGCCTCGACGTAGTCGGTAGCAAATTCTGTAAAGCCTTCGTCCATCCAGGAATACAGGCTTTCATTTGTACCCAGCATCATTTGGTACCAGCTGTGCATCCATTCATGAAACACAGTACCGAGCCCCGGGCCATTGAGTAATGTAGCCATTGGATATTCCATACCTCCATCGCCGCCCTGGATAAAAGAGTACTGGGGATAAGGATAGGCGCCAAACTTTTTTTCAATGAACGGCAACACGAAAACCGCCGCATCTGCCACCGTGATCCAGGCCGTATCATTCCTACCATCATTTGGTTTTTTATTGTACAGCACATGCAGGGTTGGACCACCACCAAGCATTTTACGCACCAGGTGAACATAGTCGGGGTCTGCAGCCCAAACAAAATCATGTACGTTGTTGCCAATAAAATGCCAGCTGCGTTTAGGCGCTGTTGTTGGTTTAAGTTCAGAACCGGGAACATCGTATCCCCACCCAACTTCAGCGGCATTTGTCAACACACCCGTTCC
>JAURWD010000290.1 GCA_030655145.1 Ferruginibacter sp. | reverse complement strand
AATTGGTTTATTTTGCAAAGATAATTGAAAAGCAACCGGCCAGCATGTAGAACCGGCAGGCACGCCGCTCAGTTTTAACAACCAGTATTGAAATACAACTATGACCAATGAAATAACGATTGCCGAGGAAGAGTTGCAGGAAACGGAGGAACTGTACGAACGACTGGTCATTGAAATCAGCAAAGGACAGGAACCACTTCGTATCGATAAATTTCTAATGCAACGAATTGAAGGCGCTACGCGTAATAAAATTCAGCAAGGGATAGACAATGAGATGGTGCTGGTGAACGACAAACCCATTAAAGCAAATTATAAGGTTAGGCCTTACGATAAAATTGTCGTTTTCGACAACCGCCACCCGGAAGCAAATGACATCATTCCCCAGGAGATGCCGTTGAACATCGCTTTCGAAGATGAGGATATACTGATCATCAATAAGCCCGCGGGCCTTGTTGTGCATCCAGGCAGCGGCAATCCAAATGGCACGCTGATCAATGGCGTCGCATTCCACTTGAAACAACAGAACCCAAGAATTGAAGAAACGGGCCTCGCCCGCTTTGGAATGGTTCACCGGATCGATAAAAATACAACAGGGCTGCTGGTTTTGGCAAAAACTCCAAAGGCAATGACAGACCTTGCGAAACAATTTTTTAACCATACTGTACACCGCCGATACATCGCGTTGGTCTGGGGCGATTTCGAAGAAAATGAAGGAACGATCCGCGGTCATGTCGGAAGACACCAGCGTTTCAGAAAATTATTTACAACTTACCCGGAGGGTGAACATGGAAAAGAGGCGGTTACACATTATAAAGTGCTGGAGCGTTTTAATTATGTTACGTTGGTAGAATGTCGACTTGAAACCGGTCGCACCCACCAGATCCGCGTACACATGCAGTACATCGGGCACCCTTTGTTCAATGACGATTTTTATGGTGGCGACAAAATAGTAAAGGGGACCATCTTTGCCCGCTACAAACAATTTGTCGATAACTGTTTTGCCCTTTGTCAACGCCAGGCTTTACATGCGAAGGAACTCGGCTTCATACATCCAACTACGCGGCAACCAATCCTGTTTGAAAGTAATATGCCCGACGACATGTTAGCGGTGATCGAAAAATGGCGCAAGTACAGCGCCGATAAGAATGATATAAATTAATAAAAAAGAATGGAAGGTAATGCTCTCTCACGGTTTAGGCTAGTTGCTTTTATGGAAGGTTGCTCCTTCCTGCTCTTCGCTATCACAATGCCATTGAAATATGTGATGGGTTACCCAAAACCGAATTATGTTGTCGGCATGATCCATGGTGTATTGTTCATGCTGTACATCATCCTGCTCATCCAGGTTTCAGTGAGATATAAATGGAATTTCAAAAAGATGTTCCTGGCATTCCTGGCCTCTCTCCTCCCTTTCGGAACTTTCATCGCAGACAAATACCTTTTCAGGCCCGCTATTCGTTGAAGAAACATGCGTCTATTTTGATACTGCAACACCCACATACGAATCAGCAGTTCCATAGTATAAAAACCATTTATTTTTGAAGAAGACGAGTCCTTCTGAAAAAGTGGTTCCTGCTTTATATTGCCCGGTAATTTCATGGGGCAGCGAAGGTTTTAAAATATTTTTGTCCGTTCTCGACCTGATGGTTTCCATATCGTTCAAATCAAAGACCACCTGGCCCACCGAATATGTTCCTTTGGGAAGAGAAGGATCAGCTTTCTGATCAGTTGAGTTTTTCCCGTTATACAATAGCATGATCCCCTGGTCGGTGATCAATGCCGGCGGACCACATTCGGTAAGGTCGCTATCAAATTTACCAGGGCGGGTTTTCATTGTTTGTTTAAGTTCGCCGGCGGCATCGAGTAAAGGATGCCAGTCAGCCAGGTTTTCTGACCAGGCAAGGTTTACAAAATGTTCGCCCCAATACATCCAGTACTTGCCTTTCAGTTTTGCAAGTACGGGCCTTCCATTTTTCATCTTGGTAATCATCGACCCCGACTTAGAGGCCATATTCAGAAACTTTCCACTATAGGCTTTCGCAAAGGCCGGCCCTGTTTTCTCCCAATGAAACAAATCACTGGAAACTGCAACCGACAACCTGGGAACATCATAGTTCCAACTCGTGTAAGCCATCACATAATGTCCATCTTCGGTTTCAACCACGCGTGGATCTTCACACCCGCCAGGGTAATCATATTTTTTGAAAGCATCTTCGCGGGGATATAAAACCGGGGAAGGGAAATGTTTAAAGTGAAGTCCGTCATCGCTAACTGCAAGGCCTATACGAGAGGTGCGCCCACCCAGGATGGCGGCCGGGTTATCCTCACTTCGGGTGAAAAGGTAAACCTTACCATCTTTGACCACCGCGGCAGGATTGAACACGTCAGCCTTTTGCCATTTTACCACTACCTGCTTTAAAGAGTCATAAAATAGGAGCGAAGAATCCGCGGAGAGAATAGGATTTTCGGCAGGCTTATAAAATGATTGTAGCGTTTTGGAGCTAACCTGGCCGGTTGACGCCATCGATACGGACATCAATAGAAGGCAGAACGTTATCAATTTCATATAGAGCATTTGAGGAAGACTGAAGATAAGGGTCTTTTCTGTATGTAACCCGGTCGAAGCGCCAGGCCTTAATGCGAAAAATAAATCTCGGTAGCGCCGTAACCGTAAGCAGCCGTGTATTGGTTCACAAAAGATTTAACTTCTTTTTTCGGTCTTAATATTTCATGGATCTCATCCCGCAACTTTCCCGTTCCCACTCCATGAATAATTGTGAGCGAGGGCTGAAAATGTGCAACAGCCAGGTCATAAAAACGATTAAACTCTTTCAATTGAATGGTCAGAATTTCGAAATTACTCAAGTGCTTCCAGCTATCGGTTAATTTTTCGATGTGCAGATCAACCACGCTTCTGGCGGGGGGTAGATTCTCTCTTACCTTATTGGCTTCATACACCCTGAACCCAGCATTCCCAAGCCGACTCAAGTCAACCTTTTCTTCATCAACTTTATCAGGATAATCTTTAAACAACGGATAAGAAAATGTGGGTTCATTTTTCACCTGTATCTCTTCGATCTTTTTAAATAATTGTTTTGCCCTCAACTTCAATGAAGTTTCGAAATACGGCGCCTTCTTTTTATCCGGGCTGGCCAGTGCAAACTCAACGTCAAACCTAGGATTGTCACTAAGATCTTCAAAGTCTACATTGTGCAAATAAAAATCACTCAGGGGTTCTAACGTATTCTTTAATTCAAAATCATTTTCACCATTGAAGAATATTTTATAGTGAAAAGTAAACGGAGTTTCAGTCTGGTTGATCAGGTAGATCTTTAGTTTCTCCACGACATCATCATCGAAAATATCCTTGTTAAAAACAGGCATGAATGCCAGCAGAACTCCTTCTCCAACTTTCATTTTCACCCTGCCTTTTTCAGGCTTCACGTTATCGATGAAGATCTTCTTTTTCTCAACAATCTTTTTCTCGGAAAACATTTTGAAATAAGGAAAATCGATCTGGTCCATATAAGCGGGGAAGCGAACGCCCTTGACCTCGATCATGACCATCTTTTCATTCATCACCTCCACCACTTTACCTTCTTCATTGGTGAGCAGCACAAGTATCTTATCGCCTGGTTCGTACTTCATTTCCTTTACACTGTTGATTTAGAGCTGCAAAGTTAACGGCTTACGCGCCGCGAAAAAAGTTAAGATGTATGGCAGGTAGCATTACTTTTCTGTAACAGCCAGCTTGCTTTTGCGATAACCGTACAACAGGTAAATTACGAGGCCGATGGCCAGCCAGCCGAGGAACCAGGCCCAGTTGTTCTTCGTCATGCCAGTAAGCAGGTACATGCAGGTGATCAGGCCCATAAGTGGAATCAGCGAATACTTCTTAATGAAGGCAAGTATAGCTAAAGTGATGGCGCAGAGCCAGAAAATGATGAGCGAAATATTTGAGGTGGCAACGTCCATGAAACTCAACTTGCCATTAACATAATCAGCGTTTCCGGAAAAATCGAAATTTAAAATATTTGCAAAATACCCGCTGGAAAGGGATACCGCCAAAATTATCGCGCCGGCAATGATGAGCGGAAAAATAAACTGGCCGTTAATATAGGGCAGGTTAAATTTACCGGGTTGCTTTTCTCTTCTTGGAATCAATAATACTCCACCACAAACAAGCACGAAAGCGAATAAGGTAGCAATGCTGGTAAAATCGAGCACGAAGGTTTTATCTGTAAACAGGATTGGAAGGCCGACTACGGCACCGGTGACGATGGTTGAAAAAGACGGGGTTTTGAACTTTGGATGAATTCTTTGAAAAACGGGCGGCAGCAATCCATCCCGGCTCATGCTCATCCAGATTCTTGGTTGTCCCATTTGAAATACCAACAGTACACTGGTCATTGCAACAACTGCGGCGATGGCCACAAAAAATTGCATCCAGCCCACGTTTAGGTTTTGCGCTTCAAATATAAAAGCCAGCGGATCTCCCACCCCATCAAATGACCGGTAGTTAACCGCGCCGGTAAGTACCAGCGTTAACAGTATGTAAACAACGGTGCAAATCACGAGCGAAAGTATCATGCCGCGGGGCAGATCGCGTTGCGGGTTCTTACTTTCCTCAGCCAGTACGCTGACGGCATCGAATCCAATGTAAGCGAAAAACACTCCGCTCACAGCAGCCATTACGCCACTAAATCCATTGGGCATAAAGGACGGCACTCCTTCATCATTTGCCGGCTGCCAGTTTGGTGTTAGCCCTTTTGAAAAAACCAGGTAACCGCCGACCAATATCACCAAAAGAACAACGACCATTTTTAGAATCACCATTACGTTGCTAAAATTCCTGCTTTCTTTTATACCACGGTAAACCAGCATGGTGATCAGGATATTGATGATGAATGCGGGAAGGTCAAATATGATCCGCAGGCCACCGACTAACGGCGCATTGTTCCAGGCGGCCAATACATCAGGATTTGTGCTCCCATCCGCCAGCGCATCTTTCACCTCCATATAACTGGTGCAGAGATACTGCGGTATGTGGACATTGCATTTTTCAAGAAACGAGGTAAAATAATCACTCCAGCTATACGCTACATAAATATTACCGATGGAATATTCCATGATCAACGCCCAACCGATGATCCAGGCAAAGAGTTCGCCAAACGACGCATAGGCGTAAGTGTAAGCGCTACCGGCAACTGGTATGCGACTGGCAAATTCTGAATAACAAAAAGCGGTGAAGGCACATGCAATGGCAGTAATGAGAAACAAAATAATAACGCCAGGCCCGCCATGAAAAACAGCGCCACCAAGGCTGCTGAAACTGCCCGCTCCAAGAATGGCAGCGATGCCGAAAAAGGTTAGGTCCCTGACCGTTAGTACCCGCTTTAATCCTGCACTGCCGTGCGAATCATCCGATCCTTCGGCTAAAATATTTTCTATTTTCTTTGTGCGAAATAAAGAATTCGACATGTTGGCTCTGGTTTAAAAAGAAAGGAAATTAAGTAAAAATCCTTACCAAGAAAATTAATTAGACGGCCCGGAGAAGTTGCTGAAGTGTAAAAATTTTTTGATCCGGGATTTGATGAATGCCCTGCTGGCGCATATTGACTAACTCTCCCGCTGGATGAGATACTCGGCAAGTTCAATGAGTGGCTTCTTCCTGACAGAAAGTACGGCAGTATCTTCGAGGTGTTGTAAAGCAGTTTGTAAAAATTTATTCTTCAGTTCGCGGGCCCAGTCAGCAACACCACATTCGGTATAGATCTTAAGCACCCCAGCTATTTTATCCTCATTTGAAATATTGATTCCAGACATGAGTTCGTTTAATTCAGCAGCCTGTTTGTGGGTGGCAACTTCCAGTGCATGAATCATCAGGAAGGTTTTTTTATTGGCGAGTATATCACCTCCCACAAGCTTCCCGAATTTATCAGGATCGCCAAAAGCGTCAAGGTAATCATCCTGCACCTGGAACGCAATGCCAAGATTTTTCCCGAACTCATACAAATGTTGTTGATTGCCAAGTCCAGCGCCGCCAAGCACAGCTCCAAGCTGGATACTCGCTGCCAGCAGCACCGAGGTTTTGAGGGTGATCATGTGCAGGTACTCGTCAAGACTCACATTGCTGCGCTGTTCGAAATCCATGTCGAGTTGTTGCCCTTCGCACACTGCCCTGGCAGTTTCATTAAAAATATGAATGATCTTTTGGAGATAGTCGGTTTTGATTTTGTTTAAGTAATCGTAGGATTGCACGAGCATCACATCACCGGCCAGCAAGGCAGTAGATTCACCAAATTTTTTGTGCACGGTTTCCATACCCCGGCGGAGCGGAGCCTTGTCCATAATGTCATCATGGATAAGACTGAAATTGTGAAATAATTCAATGGCAGTTGCCACCTCGTATGCATCTGGATTGATCTCACCAAACAATTCGTTTCCCATCAACACACAAACTGGGCGAACTCTTTTGCCTCCAAGTTCAAGAATGTAGCTTGCGGGACCATAAAGTGTTTGTGTATGTGCAGGAAAATGACTGGTGTTGAACCTTTGTTCAAAAAGTCCCGAGAGTTCAAGAAATGAATGCATAATCAAATTCAAATGGAAATATTGGCCGGTATCAATGGGCCAGCTTGTATTAGTGTTTACCCCTTTTCGGTTTGTATTGTTTTTGTTGCGGTTGTTTTTCTTTTTGAACGGCCCGTGCTGCCTGGGGTGTTCCTTGTTCCGGAACCCAGTGATAATCGAGTTGACGCTTTTCAAGATTTGCGGCCGCTACTTTG
>JAURWD010000287.1 GCA_030655145.1 Ferruginibacter sp. | reverse complement strand
CAAGTAAAACAAAAATGTTCTTTCGGCTAAAACCGTCCTAAAGCCCAATCGTGAAGCTGGGAGCCCGTTATCACAAAGTATTATATTTGCAGCCTTAACAAAAGGCTATGTTTAATAAAAGAGTGAAGATCAAGGAATTGTTGGCGAAAGAGGAAGCCAACTATGAAGCAACCGTTATGGGATGGGTGCGCACCTTCCGGAATAACCAGTTTATAGCGCTTAACGACGGCAGTACGAATAATAATTTGCAAGTGGTTGTCGCCCTTGGTTCATTTGACGATGCCTTACTAAAAAGGCTCACGACGGGTGCATGTATTAAGGCAACCGGCGAGGTGATTGCTTCCCTGGGTAAAGGACAAAAAGTGGAGCTGAAAGCAACTGCCCTTGAAATCCTGGGTGATAGCGACGCCGAAAAATTTCCCTTGCAACCAAAAAAACACAGCCTCGAATTTTTAAGAGAGATTGCGCATATGCGTTTCCGTACCAACACGTTTGGGTCGGTTTTTCGAGTGCGCCACTCCCTGGCCTACGCGGTACATAAATTCTTTCACGACAAAGGATTTATTTATCTCCACACACCCATCATCACTGCTAGTGACGCTGAAGGTGCCGGCGAAATGTTTAGGGTAACCACTTTGCCGGTTGACGGTACGGCTCCGAAAAATGAAGATGGCACCACGAACTTTAAAGAAGACTTTTTTGGACGTAGTACAAACCTAACCGTTAGTGGCCAGCTGGAAGGAGAATTAGCCGCGATGGCGTTTAGCGATATCTACACTTTCGGTCCAACTTTTAGGGCCGAGAACAGCAACACGACAAGACATCTTGCAGAATTCTGGATGATTGAACCGGAGGTTGCTTTCAACGACCTGGAAGATAATATGAATCTCGCTGAAGAATTTATAAAATACGTTATCAGGTTTGCCATCGAAAATAATAAAGAAGATCTTGACTTTTTGGCGCAACGGCTGGAAGAAGAAGACAAGCAGAAGCCACAGGCTGAACGAAGTGAAATGAACCTGCGGGAGAAACTTGACTTCGTGGTAAACAACGACTTTGAAAGACTGACCTACACTGAGGCGATCGAAATTTTAAAAGAAAGCAATCACAATAAGAAGAAAAAATTTCAATACCTGATTGAAGGCTGGGGAACCGACCTGCAAAGTGAACACGAGCGTTATCTCGTTGAGAAACATTTTAAAAAGCCCGTTATACTCACGAACTATCCAAAGGACATTAAGTCATTTTATATGCGGATGAATGAGGATGGGAAAACGGTAGCTGCTATGGATATCCTTGCACCTGGTATCGGTGAAATTGTTGGCGGATCTCAACGGGAGGAGCGTTTGGATAAACTAACCGCACGAATGCAGGAAATGAATATTCCCGCGGAAGAATTAAACTGGTACCTGGATACGCGGCGCTTCGGCGCCTGCCCGCATGCCGGCTTCGGACTCGGTTTCGAACGACTCGTTCAATTTGTAACGGGGATGGGTAATATCCGCGACGTGATTCCTTTTCCCCGTTATCCAAAAAGCGCGGAGTTTTAAGGAACAAACATATTTTTCAACCGGGTTTGCATCCCGGTTTTTTTGTGCCCAACACCAAATTGAAAACCACGTTCAGGCTAATTTTTAAATGATTTTTTTAACCTTTAATTTGTTTGATTTTGAATTTTCGCGGCTAAATTTGCCGTATAATATGATACAGGCAACAAAAATCCCTTTAAAAGTTTATCTCAGCGCATTGGCGTTGCTGGTAGTCTTCCTATTCAAGGGGTTTGCGTATTTGTCACCGCGACTGATGCATTTTGTTTCTGGTGAAATTGCCATGCAAATTGCTACCGAAGCGGAAAATAAAGGGGCTGAATCCACAAATGAAGCAAAAGAGTTCACAGGTGATTTGTATGCCGATCATTTTTCTTCTTTAAAATACCCGGTGCTATCCCTTCATTTTCCTCCAAAGAATTTTTCTATTACAACGGATATCTACCTTCCGATCATAACGCCGCCTCCGAGACACATTTCCGGATAACCCGCGGTTGTTCTCCCGAACAACCTTAATTCAATTTTATTTACTTCAAAAACATAATTATGACCAACATACGTCTGCGCATTAGAACCGTGTTTTTAATAGCCACTACCCTTTTTACAGTTAATGCTGTATCTGCACAAACAATAACTGATACTGATGTAAAACGCAATATCACCACGATCAACAGTCCTTTAAAAAGCTTGTTACGCCTTGAGCCAAGAGTGTTTGAGTACGAAACAGAAAAGTTTAAAAGCCTGCGGCTGAAAGAAGGCCGGCAATATGGGTTCCTCGCTGATAATATGCAAGAGGTTTTCCCGGGAATGGTTAACAGCAAACACGTAAATTATATGTACGGGAAGAATACTTACCGCCAGGCGAGCATTCGTACGGTGGATGAGGTTAGCCTGATCCCCGTTTTGGTGGCTTCTATCCAGGAACTACACCTGGAAGTTGAAAAATTAAAACAGGAATTACATTCGTTGAAAAAGAAAGACAATTCATTTTCAGTCCGGTAGCTTTTTCGAATACTGATATGAAGGGTATGCAATTGCGTACCCTTTGCTGTTTCCAGGAATGAGTCCTTCTTAATATCACTGAAAATGAATGGAAAGTCATCCTGCATATACTCACCGCACTGTTATTCCGGCGATAAGCTTCAGACTTCCTCATGTCGATGTAAAGTCTAGACCAAACCCTAGAGTTTCATCAGCCTGTTAACGGCTGCATCCAGCGTAGCTTCTTTCTTTACGAAGCAGAAGCGCAGCAATTTGTTTTCACTGGGCGCCTGGTAAAATGCGGACAAGGGAATAGGGGCAACACCAAATTCTTTGGTCAGGCGAATGGCAAAATCTTTTTCTTTTTCATCAGTGATACCCGCATAACTATATAGCTGGAAGTAGCTACCATGGCTGGGAAGTGGTTTTAACCTCGTTTGCGACATCATTTGTTGAAAGTAGTCGCGCTTTTGTTGCACTTCTTTTCCAAGGTTTAGGTAAGCTTCTTTTTGTAGCAGGAATGCTGCCAATGCAACCTGTAAAGCGCTGTTACAGGAAAAGCAATTGAACTGGTGCACTTTTCTAAACTCATGCATCAGGTGCTTTGGGGCAACACAATATCCAAGTTTCCAGCCGGTGCAATGATAGGTTTTGCCAAAGGAGAAACATACCAAACTTCTTTCTTGTAGTTCGGGATATTTCAACATGCTTTCATGGGTTTGCCCATCGAAGATGAGGTGCTCATAAACCTCATCGCTTAAAATAAAAATACCGGTGTCCCGAACCAATTCAGTCAGTGCATCGATATCCGTTTTTCGTAAAATACTCCCGGTTGGATTGTGTGGACTGTTCAACATGATCATCCTTGTTTTCGGAGTGATCTTTTCCTTTACCATTTGCCAGTCAATACTAAATGCCGGTGCTTGTAAGGGAATCAGCACAGGTACTCCCCCGTTTATTTCGATATTCGGGATGTAACTATCATAGGAAGGTTCAAAAACGATCACTTCATCTCCCGGTTGAAGTATGGTGGTCAGCGCTGTGTAAATGGCATAGGTTCCACCGGGTGTAACGGTGATCTCTGTTTCGGGATCGACGTTGGCGTTGTACAAATCAGCGAACTTTTCCGCGAGTCTTTCCCGTAAAAGCGGCCACCCATTCATGTGTACGTATTGGTTATGGCCTTCCTTCATGGCCTGGTGTACCAGGTTGATCAACGTTTCACTCATCATAAAATCCGGAAATCCCTGCCCCAGGTTAATGGCTGAATGACGGTTGGCAAGCACGCTCATTTCGGTAAAGATGGTCGTGCCGACAGTGGGCAACTTGCTTGATAATTGCAGTTTCAAGTTGAAAGGTTTTTGAACTTAGGCTGGAAGAAAGGAAGAAAAAAGGGAAGTACCTAATTTAAGCCGTCGCTAAATTTCCCCCAGGAATTGAGGCAGCAGATTTGCGCCGGCTGTGCAAGTAGAGGAGTAGTAATGGGAGTATCCAGATGGTTTTTGATAATACTCCCGCGGTCGCCTGGTAAAGGCGGGCATTTGGCGCCGGCACTTCATTGATCGCGCCTTTTAACGGTGCCCGGTTGTTCCCAAAAATTAGGTTTACATGCGCTGCCGGCCAGCTTTTATAATACTGTTTCAGGCTGTCACCCTGGTATTTCCAGTGATCTTCACTCCGGTCCTGCTGTGTCATAACTGGCTCCATATTGGGATCAAAAAAATACCATTTTTTAGCGATCAACACATCCAGTGCATAGTGATGGTCAAAACCAAGGTGGCGATAAGGGATGTTTTTGTTACGCAACAATGCCATCATTACAATTGCCTGCTGGGAGCAGGCCGCATTGGGATTGTTAAGGATAGTCCCTGGTTGCACCTTGGTGCCCAGTCCTTGCTCGATCAATTTGCCACTAACAGCAGCGATCCAGTTTTCGTTGAGGGAAAAATGCGAGTAGCCGTGGAAAAATCGCCTGCGGACGACATTCGAAATTTGAGAAACGTAAGCGAAACTTCCTGCTTTCACTTTACTCTCCCGGGCCAGGCTATCGATGTATTCGGAAAGTTTAGGCAATGAATTAAGGCGTCCTAATCCAACATCAAATTGTTCCTTTTGATTAAAGACTTTTTCCTTAAAAAGATTGATGTCCAATAGGTTGGGTATAAACAATATTACTGCAGTTAATATCAGTAATGTCTTGGTCATATCAAACCTGGATTTTTTGGATAATGATCTGTTTAATTCAATCAGCCGGGCGTCTCGGTTTTTAATATTTTCGCCAAAACAACCCGGCTAACTATTTATACTTAGAGAAACTTATCTCCTTTATTTCTTTTTACTTCTGCCACATATTCTTTGATCGCCTGCTCCTTATCTTTCTTACAGATCAACAATACATCAGCGGTGTCAACTACAATAAAATCATCCAGTCCCTGGACCAGCACGAGTTTTTTGTTGTCAGCGTGGATGATATTTTTTGTAGCGTCGATGATCATAACGTTGGAACCCGCTACCGCATTGTCCAGGTAGTCTTTTTCCAGGTTATCGTAAGCGCTCGCCCAAGTACCTAAATCACTCCAGCCAAAGGCAGAAGGAATGATGTATACGTTGTCGGCCTTCTCCATCACCCCATAATCAATAGAAATATTTACACATTGCGGGTAAATCCGTTCGATCGCACTTTTTTCATCGGCGCCAGCCAGGTTCACTTTTTCTCCATCAAACACGTCGTGCATTTCTGGCAAAAACTTTTCGAAGGCGACAATGATGTTCTTTACCTGCCATACAAAAATCCCTGCGTTCCATAAAAAGTCTCCACTAGAGATAAACGTCCGCGCCAGCTCCTTATCAGGTTTTTCGGTAAATGTCTTCACCTTGTACACATTATCACTAACAGCCTGCTGTTCGTATTGAATGTACCCGTAACCGGTATTTGGATGAGTTGGCTTAATGCCAAGTGTCACCAGTGCCTTGATGTTTTCTGTAAAATTGAGGGCCTCCAGGCATTTTATCCGGAAATTATCAGGCTCGAGGATAATGTGATCTGCAGGAGCACAGATGAGATTTGCATCTGGGTTCAATTGGTGCAGTTTGTACGAGATATACGCGATACATGGCGCGGTATTCTTGCGGGAGGGTTCACACAGGATGTTCGCAGGGGGAAGTTCAGGTAACTGCTCTTCAACGATTTCCCTGTATTGTTCTGTCGTTACGATATAAATATTTTCGTTTGGAATGAATAAGGCGAACCGATCGTAAGTTGATTGAATGAGGGTTCTGCCGGTATTCAGAATGTCCAGGAACTGTTTAGGATAATCTGCTCTGCTCATTGGCCAAAACCTACTGCCTATTCCACCTGCCATGATTGCTACGTAATTATTGCTCATACCTGCTGTTGATTACTTATTTGTTTTGTTGAATTGATTTAAATAATACCTTCTTTTATAATGTCGTGTATATGAACGATACCTTCATAAAAACTATTGTCGGTCACAATTAATTGGCTGATATTCCTCGCTTTCATGATTTCCAGCGCCTCCGTGGCCAGCAAGGCAGGCGATATCGTGACAGGATTGGCCGACATGATGTCCGCCGCCCGCAATGAGTCAAAACCGTGTTCTTTTTCCAGCATTCGACGCAGATCGCCATCCGTAATGATACCTTCCACTTTATTCTCTGCATTCACCACGGCGGTAACGCCGAGTCGTTTGTTCGTCATCTCGACGATCACTTCGCGAATCGTGGAGGTTTCAGCCACACTGGGCCGCTCATTTTGAGCTGCAATTTCGGCTACCCGCAAAAAAAGCCGTTTACCGAGCGCTCCCCCGGGATGAAACTTTGCAAAATCGGCCGAACCAAATTCATTCATTTCCATCAGGCAAACCGCCAACGCGTCACCCATCACCATCTGGGCAGTGGTACTGCTGGTAGGTGCGAGGTTGTTTGGACAAGCCTCCTGGTCGACCGTGGTGTTTAGTATGATCTCACTCTGCTTTGCAAGGAAAGAGTCTGTATTGCCAACCATCCCGATCAATACATTGCCAAGGCGCTTGATCAGTGGAACCAATACTTTTATTTCGGGACTGTCGCCACTCTTGCTGATTAGGATGATAACGTCACCAGCTTGAACCATACCCAGATCGCCATGAATGGCGTCGGCTGCATGCATAAAAACTGCTGGAGTGCCTGTGCTATTAAAAGTGGCGACGATTTTTTTGGCGATGAGGGCGCTCTTGCCAATTCCACTAACAATCAGGCGCCCTTCAGAAGCAGCGATCGTATCAAGCGCTTTCTCAAAATCTGCATCAATAAAATCCTTCAGACGGCTGATAGCATCTGCTTCGAGTTGAATGGTTCGCAGTGCCGTATGTATAATTGAAGTATCCGTCATTTTTCAAAGCAGCAAACCTACTTTAAATCGTGCACAACGCAAAGACAATCGGGCCGCGGGGAGGTTGATATAAACTTTAAAAAAATTTGTATACCTTAATACTGGGTTGCTTTTTGATTTGACTTTGCAGACCTATTAAAGTAACTTCGCTATCCTTTAAAAAATCAGATGCCAGTAATACATGTATTATCACGCAACCAATTTTTGATTATCCAATAATATAAAAACCAGCTTGAGGAACAAGAAAAGCCATGGCCACAGTAAAAGCAACAAAAAAGCCTGTTTCGAAAAAGGATCCAGGAGTTACAAAAGTTGAAAGAACCGCGGTAAAAGCCATCAGTAAACAGAAAAACCTAAACCTAACCGCCCAGCTCCAGGAGTACTTCGGGTTTGATGGTTTCAAAGATCCCCAGGAAGACATCATTAAAAATCTCTTAGCCGGTAAGGATACTTTCGTCATTATGCCAACAGGCGGTGGGAAAAGTCTCTGCTATCAATTGCCAGCCATGGTCAGCGAGGGCTGTGCGATCATCGTTTCGCCCCTGATCGCTTTAATGAAAAACCAGGTTGACCTGGTAAGAAGCTACAGCAGCAAAGATGACGTCGCTCATTTTCTAAACAGCACTCTTAATAAAGGACAACAAAAGATCGTAAAAGATGATCTTACCGCTGGTAAGACTAAGATGTTGTACGTTGCCCCCGAAACGCTGACAAAGAACGAGAACATTGAATTTTTCAAAGATCTGAATATTTCTTTTTTCGCTGTAGATGAAGCACATTGCATTTCAGAATGGGGACATGATTTTCGGCCAGAATACCGCAGGCTTCGCGAGATGATGGAGATCATCTGTCCAAATGCCCCAATGATTGCCCTTACTGCCACTGCGACTCCCAAGGTGCAAAGTGATATTCTCCGGAACCTCGGACTGCGGGACCCCAAAATTTTCATTTCATCCTTTAATCGCTCGAATCTTTATTACGAGATCCTTCCTAAAATAAAAAAGGAACAAACTGTTACCAGCATCGTTCGGTACATTTCGCAGAACAAAGGCAAGAGTGGGATTATTTACACGCTCAACCGCAAAACAACCGAAGAGTTGGCGGACATGCTGATGGCCAATGGAATTAAAGCCGTGGCCTATCATGCGGGTCTCGATAGCAAGCTTCGCGCCGATCGCCAGGATATGTTTTTAAATGAAGACGTGCAGGTGATTGTGGCAACCATTGCATTCGGCATGGGTATCGATAAACCCGATGTACGTTTTGTGATTCATTTCAATATTCCCAAGTCAATAGAAAATTATTACCAGGAAACCGGTAGGGCTGGTCGCGATGGTATGGAAGGCAGGTGCATTCTCTACTACTCACATAAAGATGTCGCCAAACTCGAACACCTTATGCGTGACAAGCCGCTAAGTGAGAGGGAAGTAGGCGCACAACTTATTCATGAAACGGTTTCATACGCGGAAAGCGCGGTTTGCCGGCGCAAAATTTTGTTGAATTATTTTGGAGAAGATTATGATACGGCTCATTGCACCCAGCAGTGTGATAATTGTAACAGCCCGAAAGACCTGATTGAAGCCAAGGTAGAAGCCAGGCAGGTTTTACAGATCGTGAAAGGTTTGGACGAGCAATTCACCATGGATTATTTAATGCACATCCTGCTCGGTAAACCAAATCCACAGGTGAAAATGTTTCGCCATGATGAGCGTGATTTTTTCGGAATTGGCAAAGAACAGGATGAACATTTTTGGAACTCGCTCATGCGCCAGATGATCCTTGAAGGATTTATGAAGAAGGACATTGAGGAGTATGGAGTATTAAAATTTACGAAGAAGGGAGAAGCATTTTTTAAGAAACCAGTTTCGTTCAAGATCGTCCTGAATAATTTGTTTGAAGGCGCTGATGCGGATGATGACGAGGGCAATGCAGCAGCTGCAACTGGTGGCGCTGCCGATGAAAAGTTATTAGAAATGTTGAAGGAGCTTCGAAAAAAAGTGGCGAAAGAAAAGAACCTTCCACCCTTTGTGATCTTTCTCGAAGGAAGCCTGGAAGACATGGCCACGTTATATCCTACGACCGTAGAAGAGCTGGAAAAATGCCAGGGAGTTAGCAAGGGCAAGGCCATCCGTTATGGCAAAAAATTTGTGGATCTCGTTGCGGGTTATGTGAAGGAGAATGAAATTGAACGTCCGGATGATTTCATCATGAAGGGCGTAGTGAACCGGAATAACAACAAGATCTTTATTATTCAAAATGTAGATAAGAAAATTCCTTTGGAGATGATTGCGAAAACAAAGGACCTCAAAATTGATGAGCTTCTCGAGGAGATGGAAACCATCGTTGCCAGTGGAACCAAGCTCAACCTCGATTATGCTATTAACGAACTTGTTGATGAGTATGAACAGGAAGAGATCATTGATTATTTCAAGGCTTGTGAAACGAGCAGCTTGCAAATAGCCCAGGAGGAAATGGCAGAGAGCGGTTTTAATTGGGAACAATTAAAAATTATGCGCATCAAATTCTTATCTGTTTATGGCAATTAGTTTTGTTGAAGAAAATTTGTAAAAAGGGAGCTTCTGAGAAGGCGGCTCTTTTTTTGTAAACTGAATCGTTCAAATAATTATCATTGCAACGAGGCTCAAGGCTTTGTTATTAACCGCTAAATCAACAATTCCATGCCAGCAGTAAATGGATATGCAGTTCAGGACCCGGCAAGCCCGCTTGCCCCTTTTAATTTTGAACGAAGAGAGCCCGGCGCTTTAGATGTCCAGATAGACATTATGTATTGTGGTGTTTGCCATTCGGATATTCACCAGGCGCGAAACGAGTGGGGCGGTTCCATTTACCCGATGGTGCCCGGGCATGAGATCATCGGCCGCGTAACGAAAGTAGGAGCGGAAGTTACAGCATTCAAGATCGGTGAACTTGCCGGCGTTGGTTGTTTTGTAGATAGCTGTCGTACTTGTGCCAGTTGTCTTGCCAACGAGGAGCAGTATTGCGATACAGGTATGGTGGGAACATATAATGGTCGCGAAAAAGACGGGTCGCCGACCTATGGCGGGTATTCAACCCAGATAGTGGTTGATGAAAAATATGTGTTACATGTTTCTGAAAAACTTCAAATTGAAGGTGTGGCTCCACTGCTATGCGCGGGAATCACGACCTATTCACCGCTGCGTCATTGGAATATTGGTAAGGGGCATAAAGTAGCGATCGTGGGCCTGGGTGGACTGGGTCACATGGGTGTGAAATTCGCGGCTTCATTTGGTGCCGACGTCACGGTGCTGAGTACTTCTAAAACAAAAGAGCAGGATGCGTTAAATCTCGGAGCTCATCATTTTGCCGTGACTACCGACGCCGCAAAAATGAAATCGCTAGCCGGGAAATTTGATTTTATATTAAGTACCATTTCGGCGCAGCATGACTATAATCAATACCTCAATCTGTTAAGTTTGAATGGAACCATGGTGGTAGTTGGGGTGCCGCCACAACCATCAGCTGTCCAGGCCTTCAGCCTCATTGGCAAAAGGCGTTCTATTGCCGGGTCGCTGATCGGGGGTATCAAAGAAACACAGGAAATGTTGGATTACTGCGCGGCGCATAACATCGTTTCAGATGTTGAGGTCATCAAGGCTGCTGACATTAATAAAGCGTATGAAAGGATGTTGAAAGGAGATGTGCGCTATCGGTTTGTGATTGACATTGCCTCACTTAGGTAATTTGCCGGGTGAAAAAAAATCTTTTGATTTTGCAAGAAGATTTCATGTTTTGTGTTTTTTAAACAGGAAACACTTATTTTTGCTGCCCCAAACAGGGTGGTAAGAAATCTCGCTTATTAGGTGCGGTATCCCGATGGATCGGGAAAAGGACTAAAATTAAATGGTGCGGTAGCTCAGTTGGTAGAGCAAAGGACTGAAAATCCTTGTGTCGCCGGTTCAATCCCGGCCCACACCACAGGAAGCCTTCACAGAAATGTGAGGGCTTTTTTATTTGGCCTTTGCGGTATCCCCGATGTATCGGGAAAAGGACTGAAAATCCTTGTGTCGCCGGTTCAATCCCGGCCCACACCACAGGAAGCCTTCACAGCAATGTGAGGGCTATTTTATTTGGCGATTGTAATATCCCGATCTTCAGAACCAGGAATGAAATTCTTCTGCCCTCACTTACCTCTCGCGTCTCAACTAAAGAGGCGATTATAAAAGAAAAATCTCCACCTTTTTTAATGTGAACCACTCAATAGACAAAACTCCATTGGAACACATTACATGGAAAATAAAGTTCTTGATTTATGACCGTGATCAGTTGGATGTGTGGCTGCGATCAGCCGTTCATAAAGTGAATTTGGATATTTTCATGTTATCTTTTATCTTTTGTAAGAATTGAAGTTTGATTTACAGAAAGGACAAGCACAGCTCGATTTAAGACAAACAATTTTCTAGTTAACCTGGCTGTATACATGTCAACCGGACTTCAAAAAAAATTGCTTCTATCTTCAGAATGGGCCGCCCGGATTTTGAAAATGCCGGGCGTGAAAATGAAAAACTACAAGGCATATATCTTATCCAAATCACTACATTTTTGATTGATTCAGGTTGTGTCGGTTGGCTGACGGTCCTGTATCCACCTGGCAATTCTCGCCTTCAGACTAGCGATTCAACAGCATAGCTAATCTCGCGTCCACGTTAGAACCTATTACTGGAAAGCTTTTCAGCTAACCTGCTATCAATATGCGAGATTTTTTAACGATGGCCACTTTCTAATCAATAACAATTCTATAAAACCTTAATCGCTTTATGAAACATGTTACCCTAGTTTACCCGGCTGGTGCCCACCGATTGCGGCATACCTTCTCCTTGATTCTACTGTTGATCACGGTATTCAGTGGAACTATCGTACAGGCGCAAACGAAAATAAAAAAACAGTCTCCCGGCAATGCGGCGCCGGTCGCCAAACCCGGTCAGCAACTTTCCTACGAAATAATTCCGGTGGCTCAAAACAGCTTTGGTTATAATATTTTCTCCGGCACTAAAAAGCTGGTTCATCAACCATCAGTCCCGGGGCTCCCCGGCAACAAAGGGTTTATGAGTAAAGCGGACGCCGAAAAATGCGCTCAACTCGTACTGCACAAAATAAACCACAACATCATGCCGCCTACGGTAACGCGGCAGGAGCTTGATTCCCTACACATAAAACTATAATCAAATGAAACCCTTACTACTTCTTCTGCTGCTGCGAATAATGTGTTTTAACCATGCAAACGGCCAAACCTGTACAGCAACAATTATTGCAAATGGTTCAACTGAATTCTGCACACCGCAGCGTGTGGTACTTTCCGCAAATACGAACGAGGTCGGCTGGTCACGGAAAGCCGATTTTCCCGGTGCCGTCAAAACGAGGACTGTTAGGTTTAGCATACTCGGGAAGGGCTATGTGGGAATAAGCTATTCCTCAAACATTTCTAGTAAAGAGTTTTGGGAGTTTGATCCCGTAGCAAATACCTGGACCCAAAAAGCAGACTTTGGGGGCGAGAGAAGAGTAGATGCTGTAGGATTTAGTATTAATGATAAAGGCTACGTTGGAGCAGGTTACGATGGTACTCTTTTAAATGATTTCTGGGAATATGATCCTGCTGCAAACGCCTGGTCGCGAAAAGCTGATATGCCCGGAAAACCAAGAATCGGCTCAAGCCTGTTAGCTATGGGAGACCGAGGCTTTTTGATTGGTGGATGGGACGGGACTTATCGGAAGGATGTTTGGGAATATAATCCACAGTTGGACCAATGGCTCCAAAAAAAGGATTTTCCCGGCACTGCACGTCGTGATGCCCCGGCTTTTGAAATTGACGGAATGGGATATTTGGGCACCGGAATTTCCAACAAAGGACAGGCACCGGGCAACAATAATGATTTTTGGCAGTATAATCCGGTGGCAGATCACTGGGTACGGAAAGCTGACTTTGCTGGGATCTCAGAAGGACCGAACGCAGGCTTCAGTACTGCTTCTAAAGGATATATCGGTACGCGTGCACCAGATGATATCTACAGCTTTTGGGAGTATGATCCCTTGACTGACACTTGGGTAAAAAAGCAGGATCTGCCCGGTTTTATGCATGGTCTTAACGGTTTTATGCAGGATATTCGTGGGTTTAGTATCGGGGATAAGGGGTATGTAGCATTTTACGATAATCTCAGCTCTTTACATGTTTATGAATACGACCCAACCTCTACGAGCACTTATCTTTGGTCTACCGGGGAAACAACTCCTAGTATCGTGGCTACGCAAACCGGGGCATATACTGTCTCGGTTACCGACGATGCAGGTTGTACAGCAACTTCAGCACCGTTGGCAGTAAACGCTACTTTATTGCCAGCCCCAACAATCTATGCCAGCGATTCCGCCAGCAGTTGCGAAGGCAACTATGTCGTACTATCAGCTAACACAGGTACCGATACCTGGACCCATAAATCCAACTTCGGAGGTATAAACCGTACTAAGGCAGCTTCTTTTGTAATCGGTGGCCATGCGTACGTTGGTTTAGGCGGCTCCAGTCGACAGCCCGATTTTAATACTTTTTGGGCGTATGATCCCGTGGTGGACACCTGGACGCAGCGTGCTGATTTTCCGGGAAGCTGGCGGGTATCACCGGTTAGCTTTTCCGTTGGGACCAAAGGATACGTGGGAACCGGCCGAAATATAAATGACATTTACTTAAAGGACATCTGGGAATATGATCCAGGAGCTAATTCCTGGAAACAAAAAGCCGATTTTGCAGGAAGTCCGAGGTTCCAGGCTACTGCTTTCAGCATTGGAAGCAAAGGGTATTTAGGTAGTGGCTACAACGGAGTGTATCCAAACGATCTTTGGGAATACGATCCGGCCACAGATCACTGGACTCAAAAAGCCAGCATGGAAACCCAGGGAAGGGCAGGAGGCGTGGGTTTGTCGATTGGAGGGAAAGGCTATGTTGGAATGGGATATTGGGGGCCATCAGAATCTAACACCCTACATGATTTTTGGCAATATGATCCCACAGACAATTCGTGGCTGCAAAAAGCCAATTTCCCCGCAGACTATAATTTATCATTTCTCTTACCAACGCTCCCATCATTTTCCATCGGAGATAACGGATTTGTAGCCAACCTAGAGTTTCCAAAAAATGAGTTGTGGCAATATGATCCCGCATATAATGCCTGGACCTTGAAGAAAGCTTTTAGCGGGCCCGACCGGAAGCCAAATGCAACAGGGTTTGCAATTGGAAACCGGGGATATATAAGCATGGGGTCAAACAGTTCAGGGGGTCTTAACGATTTATGGGAATATAAACCTGAAGACGAGTTCAGTTACCTTTGGTCGACGGGGGAAGCAACACCCTCGATTGTGGTAAAAAAAGACGGTAGCTTTTCTGTTTCCATTCAGAATGCACAAGGCTGTTCCGGTACGTCTGCTCCCGTTACGGTACGAGTTGGCACCCTGTTTCCTACACCCGTGGTATTAGCCGATGGTCCAACTACCTTTTGTGAAGGTAGAACCGTGACGCTGAGCGTAAATAAATTTTGGGAGAATGATCCTGGAGGATCAACCGGCGCCGATTATACCTACCTATGGTCAACCGGTGAAACTACTCCTGACATTGTGGTAAGTACATCTGGAACTTATACGCTGCGGGTTTCAAATAAAAGCGGTTGTACCCAGGTTACTGCCCCGGTAGAGGCAGTAGTAAACGTTGGATCAGTACCAGAACCCAAAATCACGTCGAACCGTATTCCCACCGGTGTGGAAGGCTACTGGTTTTGCCAGGGTGAAACAATAGATTTCACCGCGATCCCAGGCACCCCTGACCCAGGAATTTCGTATCTCTGGTCAACTGGCGCAACAACCCAATCGATCACCGTTGGGGAAGAGCAGACCTTATATGTGACCACTACTGATCAGAACGGTTGTTCTGCAACATCTGGCTATGTTTACGCGTATATGGAACCTACACCTGAGCAGCCGGGAGCTTATACTGTTCCCCCGGACTGTAGTGGAAAAAATGGCTTCATAGGAATTTCCGTTCAGCAACCCGGCAATACTTCCGCCTACACAATCGATGGTTTTGCGACATCAAGTTCCGGGTCTGATTTTTTTGGCCTTGGCCCGGGCACTTACCTTGTCGGCGTTCAATCGTTTAGAGGGTGCCTATCTGAAATATTTCCCATTACACTTGAGGCGCCTGAATACTCCCCGATGCAGATTGTTTGTCAGCCAGGCTTAGAAATATCTGCTAGCCAGGGAATTTGTAGTGCGGCTGTTGTTGTTAATCCGCCTGCTGCGAGTGGCGGGTGTGGGGAGCTCACAGTTACCAGCTCACATCCCGGTTCCAGTTTTCCCGTTGGTACAACGGTCGTTACGTGGACGGTTACAGACTCAAATGGCGAGACGGCAACCTGCGAGCAAACGGTAACAGTCACCGACAACACACCGCCAACATTGGTTTGTCAGCCCGACATGTTGCTGGAAACCACTTCTTCGGGTGAAGTGGTGCATTTTTCACCTCCAGCTGGCCAGGATAATTGTGGCCAGGTTACGGTACAACAGACCGAAGGTCCTGCTAGCGGTTCTTTGTTCCCGGTTGGGAAAACCAAGATTAGCTTTACCGCAACCGATGAAGCCCGGAACTCGACCACCTGTAGCTTTATTATAACAGTCGCAAAAAAAGCGTGCATAACCCCGCCGACTTTTACCCTACAGGTAACAAATTCTAAGTGTTTGGGCACCAATACAGGATCGATTGTGATCAACGCTTCCGGTGAAACGGGTTCTTATACCTACTCTATCGATAACGGCGATACTTACTCGCAGCAAAATAGTTTTGCAGGTTTAGGTGCAGGGAACTACATGGTGCGGGTTCAAAGCGATGGTTGCATATCGCCTGCCCGGTTGGTCAGCATTACAGCGTCAGCAAGTGGACAGTTGAACATCATTTGTCCGAAGGATATAACTGTGCAGCCAACCTCGTTGAATGGAAGCAGGGTAAGCTTTGCGCAACCTCGTATTACCAATGATTGCCCCGGCACTGTAGTAACTCAAACTGCTGGCCCTTCGAGCGGATCCGTTTTCCCGATTGGTGTAACCAAGGTTACCTTCAAAGCCACGAACGCAGCTGGTAATTCTTCCACCTGTAGCTTCCTGGTGAGGGTTTTGGATCCTTACTGCTCCGGTAGCGGCAACAACAAGAAGGTATATGTTTGTCACAAAGGGCAAACCATCTGCGTAAGTGTTAATGCACTGGCTGCGCACCTGGGGCACGGTGATAAACTTGGTCAATGCGGTAACAGCTATGCTAAACCGGTTGCCGAGCCGGCAGTTCCTACCATCTCAGTATTTCCAAATCCTACAAAGGGACAGTTTACAGTGCAGTTGAAAAACATACCCGCTGCAGATGCAACACTGCAGATCGTTGATGCAATGGGTAGCATCATTGAAAACAGGTCTGTGAAAAAAGCCGCGTTCTCGTCAACGATATCAGTAAACCTTAAGAACAAAGCGAGCGGTGTATACCAGGTTCGGTTTGCCAGTGATACCGAAGTATACACAACGAAAGTTATTGTGGAATAATTACGCACGAATTAAGAAAAACTGCCCCGACACCGGGGCAGTTTTATTTTGATAGATCAAGATAGCTTTTATCAACGCAGGAGGATCAATGTGTTTCCCAGGCTTAACGACGGCCTCGGTGGTGGTTTGGCAGATCAGTCTACCCATGCACTTCGACAATACAAACCGTTATAATTTTTTTGCCGCGACAATCAATAATTGCTGCTCGTTTTCGCGAGCCATGAAATTACCTGCACCAACTGCTATATCGTTGTCGCGGATCTTCCAGCCATTGAGTTCCGCATTTAATTCAAGTATATTATTTATCTCGATGCCGGTAGTTTCATCCAGGTTGACGATATAGATTGCCCCTGTATTTCTAAAGATCCAGTCAGACTTTTCATCCCGGTCTAATTTAGCGATCAACTCGCCACTCAATTCGCCAAAAACGACTGATTTATTCGGAATCGTCAGCGCCTTGAATGTTCCGTTCTCAACGACCAGTACGGCCTGTAATTGCACTTTGTTATGCACCACGATCTCCTGGTTTTTCTTTGCCAGGTAGTTCCCGACCGAGCCAAACACATGCCGGTTATCAACAAGATAACCGTTAAGGTTAGTGCCATTGATCTGCATCGCGATTGCAGTTACCATTCCATTTACCCATTTTAAAACACCGATACCCCAGGGGCTGCTGATAAAAATTTCGTCTAACCCATCCCCATCAAAATCGCCAACGCATTGAATGGTATTATCTCCCCGGTTAAATAACCATTGTCCATAACGAATGCCTGTTCTCACCGTGAAGGTTTGTGCAGGATCCGCAAAAGAAACCAGGTGCATGTCAACGCTGTTTTCGAAAATAACATTTGCCACATTTTCATTGAACAGCCGCGCTACACCCACTAACCTGTCGGTCGTATTAACCAGCCAGTTGGAGAACAATTCTCCATTTTTTACAATGCGGGTTGAGACCAGCTTGTTTTCCTGCCACTGGCAGATGGCGATGCCCTGCGGGCTGATGAGCATCAACTCGTTTTGCCGGCCGGTAAATGGCGCGATCTTGAATCCCCAGTCCCGCCTGGCGTTTGCTGTATCATCATAAAGCCAATCACCGATGGTGGTATTGCTCGCTACTTTAAAAAGAAGTTGCAGGCGTCCGTCCAGGTATTTCAGGATGGCCATTCCCCACGGATTTGTAACGATAATTTCGTCGATGCTGTCGTTGTCGATATCGCCGGTTCCATGAACAATGTTGGTGTTTCGGTTAAAAAACCAGCCGTCGATGTTGGTGTTATCTGGAATAGCAAAATCACATACAAGGGAGCCTCTAAGGGATAAGAAGCCAAGGGCATTGTCAATCTCTTCCGTGCAGCAGACAAATGGCACTTCGGTTAAAGGAGAGGTGCGAAGTATGCGGTATCGTCCCAGGTTGTCTGACAAAGGGCGGCTCATCGGTTTTGGCTTTATACGATTGTAGTGCGCTTCGGTAATTTTTTTCTCCGGCAGCTCTACTCCATACTCATTGCTGATTTGCTCTACGAGTTCCCCGTAATTATTTTCAGAATTCACCAGCACATTATCCTTTATGATGCGACGTGTAGCGCCTACCCGTTTTAAAGTACCGGGAAGGTTTTCGCTCGTGTCCGAGAAATCCAGGTTATTTATCTGTTCCCTGATATTCGTGATCTGGCCAAACACTTCAACGCAAACAACACTGAGTGCTGCATCAGCGGGTAAACCATACAAATCGAGAATACTTTCGATCTGGCCATTGGACCAGGCTCCATGAGCTTCACGAACCAATCGTTGTTTTTCCAGTTGAAAGGCCGCGGCTGTTTCCTGCGCAAGCACAGCCAGGTTATAATGTTCCGGGGTAGGTCCCTCTTCGTAATCAGCCAGTTTTTGCAACTCTATTTGCCGGATCCTTGCGAAAATAAATTGCCTGAAGAGCTCAGCTTCAGGTATCAACGCTTTTGGTGTCAATTCCAATTCAGTGAGCAAAATGTTTCGGTAGTCACTGCCATCCGCTTGTTTAACCTGCGCATACAACAAAGAGTAGATCGCTGTTCTTGGTGGATTGCTGGTCACGTCCTGCCCGTTGAATACGGCCTTAGCATACGGTGCCGAAATAGACAACTCTTTTTCGTTTCGGGTAAGCATACACGTAAGTATAGGAGCGGGATGTTGTAATCCAGCTATACGCAGTGGTAATCCAAAGCGTGCCTGTGCTGTACTCCATACCCGATCTGAATGACCGAACCGGAATTCCTGCGTAAAAAATCCAAAGAGTTCCGGGCTTTCCGCATGTAGCCCGGGTGGTATCGGCAATAGGTAAAAATGCCTGCTTGGATCTTTCGATTTTATCATGCGTTGCATGGCTTTTAAGCCATTGTGCTCTACTCCCATCTCCGGCGTGATCACCCGGATAAATTCCGGATCAAGATTGATGGGTGCATCTTTCAGGAGTGGCCACAAAGAAGGATTATTATTACTCAGCAGTTGATCTGGTGAATAAGCCAGCATCCGTGCATATAATTCATCATTTGGATCTTTTGGTGCCTCGTCAAATTCAAGCCAGAGATAGCGCTTCCTGGGTTCAGAATATGAATAAACTTCATTACGGATGTACGGTGAAAGCGCAACACCTGCCCCGATAAGGCGTGGCGCCTGGTTGGGATTCGAAGTGACGGGCAGTTGGAGGACCTTTGTTTCAAAAAGTTCGTCGGCTACCGGGTTATGCCCGGCGCGGAAATGAGTGCGAATGCGATACCTTATTTCCGAGATATCAGGGAAGATGCCGTTCACAGGCGATGCATCTACGACATCAATAAAAATTATTTTTGCATAATGCCGGTGGACCAATCCATCCGCCCCGGCCTGGATGGCCTGGTAAGAAGCGGTCTTCTTTAACTCGAGATCGCCGATTTTTTGGTACAATTTATCATCGATGGTTTCGGCATCTTTTCCAAACCTGAATTTTCGTTCAATGTCAAAACTTAGTGGCGCCAGGCTGTCCCAGGTCCAGTCACGGTTAAGGGTCAACGAAGTACACACCAGCCAATGATGTTGCAGTTCATTTTTATTCGCGAAGGTGATACTACTGTTATCTGGCGCCATATTGTGGCGGATGCGACTGCTACACCAAAACTGTAGCCGTTCACCGTTTGCCGCGTACAACGATTTGTCTTTTGCTTCCACGTTTAATTGCTGCGCCAGGCGCTGAACAATATCCGGTAGCTGGTGAGGTTCGGTTCCATTCAGATCTTTCCGGAAAGACACGGCAGGTTTGATACTGACGGGGTCGGGCTGTAGATAGATTCCCTGTAAAAGTTGTGGGTTTGTGATGCCGGTGAAAAGCTTTTCCTCGTTCAATGATTCCTGGCGGATAGTGATCACTTTTATTTTTCCAAGCCGCGGGTTCATCCCGGCATTTTTTGAATCACTGCCCCAGTAATTGGCTTTGTCCTCGCCTTCTGATATAAGCGTGATGCGAATGTTCCTAGCGCTTGGTAATACGAGTTCCCCCGCGGTCGCGGCGATGCAATCATTGTCCGTATTTACCGCAAAGGGTGCAAATTTATTTAGGAGGTCAAGCACCGGGTCATCAACAAACCTCACGGGAACGGTTAGGGTTTCATCTGCATTATTTTCATCGAAGGCGCCGAAGTTTCGGGTGGTGGTGTAGAGGGTGATAAAATTTTGGCGACCAGTATCACTCGCAAGGTTATCCATTTGCAAGGTCTCTACTTCCACTTTTATGCGAATACCCATAACATCCGGGTCGGCAATACCGAAGGCCCGACCCCCGCTAAGTTTCGCCGGGTCGTTGGCCTGCTCAGCTAGTATTGCCTCAGATGCGTCGACCAGGCGTTGAACCGGGTCGGTATATTTACCCGTATACAATACGCCCGGATAACCAATGAGCGGGCGGGCCAGTTGCAGCTCGCCGCCATTGTAATTGTGGTCGTCCGTATTTGGTTGTAAAACACTTGTTTCATTAATGATCCGCACCACGTCCGGGGCTACGTATCTTTTGAACGTAACTCTCGCGTTGTGACTTTCTGATAACAATTCTACCGATGGATCGCTAACCGCAGGGCCGCCGCCGCTGATATCGGAAAGGCGTACCCGAAACTGGTAGGTTCTTCCATAAGTAAGCGCAGTTCCATTTGTAACGGGCAAGTATGGGTTGGCGTTAGTGACCGCATGTTTAGTGTCGAGATCGTTTTTATAAATACGCGTCGCGGCATCGTCAGGTAACACAATGGATCCATTGTTCCAGTTGGCAAAATACATGGGCAGCCAAAAGTTAGATTCCGAACTGGTATTTATTTTTGAAGGATAAACCTGGTACGGCAGTTCTCCCTCGAATGCGCCAAAGTTGATGGCCTCCAGGCTCATCTCTCCTTTGCTTCGTACCATGTTCAGGCTTTGCCAGGGATTGGCACCTTCATCATTAAAATCAAGGTCGTCTTCTTCTCCCATGGAGCGCACATCAATGTTGTAGCCCATTACACAAAGTGGCGCATCAACCCGGTCTGTTTGGCCTTCTACTTTTGCCAGCTGCCGCAGGTACCAGATCAATATCTGTTCATCTTCCCAACCCAGGCGAATACCGATCTCTTTCTGCGGAAGAATACCATCATGTTCTTCTTTTAATAGATTCTGGCTTCGTGGTTGTTCGGCGTGCACAATGGTGGCGAACCCATGGTTGTACCGTCCCGCCTCAATAAACATTTCGTCGTAAAGCCCATCAGGGGTATCGCCCGGGTTCATGACCGGGAAAGAAATCGCTGTAAATAAATGACGCCTTTCACGAGCAATAAGCGGAGGAATTTTGGCAGCGTATCTCTTAACAAAAGGAGAATGATTGGGGAAAGTAACCGCGTCAAAAGATGATATCAATTCCGCATTGTAGTCAGTACCATCCCGCAGATCTGCGTATAACCATCCGCCTTTTTCGAAATCTCCCGCGTCTAACTGCACAGTCGTTTTATACAACAAACCACCTGCCATTGCAAGCGCAGGTTGGCGTAGTAAATGTGCATAAACCTTACCCCAGCTTACTTTATGATCAAGCGGTTTCTTTACGACGGGAGCCTGGTCTCTCATGGCGCAATGGTAGCTGTCATCAGTAACCGCGTTTTTTACACGCGGACTCGTGAAGTTGAATGCCTCGCGGTAAGTTTTGGGAAGATATTTCCTGACTGCCGTTCCGCGTTCCATGGCTTCTGGTGCTACGTGGTCAATACTGCCGGGCTTGTCGCTGCTGCGGTTTTCATCAATGTCAAAATATTTCGGTTTGCCTTCTGCATTTGTTGCGTCCTTCAATGTTCTGTACAGGTTTTCTATTTGCCCGGAGTAGACCAACGGTTGTGGGTCAAAGGTTTTTTCCAGCAAGGCATCTTTGCCGGGAAACTCCGTCGACTTGTTTACAACCTTTATCACAAAGTCTGGACGGGCATTGATAAAGGCGGCCGCCCCGGCGGGATTGAAAACCGTGTCCACATTCTCAAGGGGACTGATGTTCCGTGGAATCAACAGGATATGCAACTGCAGGAGACCGGTTGCGTCAACACTTTGCGGAAGTGTGATGAGGGTAAATCGTGATTGCTCAAATGACATAACAATATGATTTTACTAACAAGTAATGAAGGTTCATCAGGCGATCTGCCTGCTTTCGCCCCAGCTTTCGCTGAAGTGTATGTTGATGACTAAGAAGATGGACACGTCGATGGCGAAGGTTACCTGCACCTCGCAATTGGCCGGTTGGCCAGGGCCGTCTTTGATGACAGTACCACGAGCCTCGATCATGATACAGATGCATACGAGGCCGCCAAGCAATTCGGCCTCACCCCTGAACATCATAAATGCGGTGATCGCAATTTTCCCGTTCGAAGTTGTTTCTACCTCAACTCCGACCATGAACGTGACCGAGGCGGTACCTACCACCGGGAGGCCGACACTGATCTGGGCGCCAAAACCAAAATGGAGGATCACCCCAACCTTTGGACTGGTGTCCGCTTCAAGTCGAATGCCTGCTTCGCCGATCGCGAAAACAGTTCCTACGCCTACGCTGACACACATCACCATAAGGCGACCACGGAACGCAAAAAAAGCACCAGCGGTGGGAAGCAATTGGGTTGGGTCTGAGGTGACCTTCAGCGCAGCATTCACATTAAAACCGATCTGGAGACTGCACTCCAGTTTCAGCGGAACCTGCGGCGAATCATAGAGTGGGCCTGGCGGAAACCTTACCAGCGGGATGTCTTTAGCCGCCTCCATTTTATATTCCCATACATCACCGGCATTACTCATCGCAACCTTCAAACCCTTCTTAAGTGCGGCCGCATAATCACCCGTGCTGAGTGAGGCCAGGATCTCTAAAATCCGAATAACGGGTTCAACCTCTTTGCTGAATTCTATTTCCGGTGTGGGAAGTGTAAATCCGCCCCCGGCGTCATTGCCGCCGAGATCCAGGTCTTTGCCTTTTTGTGCATTAAAGTTTCCCTTCACCGTCATCAGTTCCTTCATTGGGCCCACCGAAACCACCACGGCCATATTGTTCAGCTTGCCTTTCCAGTTGTCTGCAACGTCAGCTGCAAGGGAATTCACGTCAAAGTCAAATTTGCCGGGATAATCTGTCTTCGGTGCATCTTTAGGTTTGCTACTGGTTTTATAGCGAATGGCGATCACCAGTTTGTTCGGGAGGTTAACGAGGTTATAATCCGCATTTGGCAGATCAAATTTCAGTGCCTTGTCAATGATACCACCCACTCCTTTTTTTGCCAGTTCATATCCCTGTTCCAGGAATTTAGCGCCTTCTTTTTTGCCATTGATTTCCAGGATCTCGTATACGTCTTTTCCAAGATCCTGGAGGCCGGTTTTGATAAATGCGTCTGCAGATCCCGCTCCGTCAACCGCGGCTTTCAACAGGGAAACCGCCTGGCCGAAATTCGTGGTGGCGTCACCGATATTAGGGAAGATAGCATTGCTATTTAGTAGGCGAAATGAATCCGCTAAGAGGGGCGGGGTTTTGCTTAGAAGCCTGGCTGTACCCGCTTTGAATGAAGGGGTGAGAAACAATACTTTCTGACTGCCAAGATTTTGAAGAAAGCCGTAATTATTTGCCGTGGGGTCCGTCACGATCAAATTGGCCGGGTCGGCAAGCCGGTGAAGTGCGGCCGGGGCGATGTCAACGGCTGGGTCATAGAGATCTTTGCCGGCGGCATCAAATCCAGGGCGTAGTCCTTCTTTGATCAGCGGCACACTGAACTGGCTGGGCAGTGGTTTTACATTACCGTTACCAATGCTATGCTGCACCAAACTCCAGCTTCCGTCTTTTGGCAGAAAAGCACTGCCTCTCGGCAAGCCAACGAAGATGGGTAGTCCGCCGGAATCCACGGAGGGTGACACATCGAAGCGGCTGAGTTTCATGTGCTGGTCGGTTCCTGCTATTTTTATAACACAGTTGATGGCACCCCCAATGCTGCCCCCTTCCGATTTTAGTAACTGTACAAAAATATCGTCCTTGATGGGCAACCCTGCCGGGGCGATCTGCACATAGCCCAGGATGCCGGCGGCCGGGACAAAGGTGCGCACCTGGCCATTGATGGTTTGTTCTTTTCCTCCTTCGACAATATGATCGATCAGGATGTCGGCGTCATAAGTAATAGCCTGCAGCTCGTTGATGCCCGTTTTAAAAGGTGGCTTGTCAACTTCTTTGATGTTGCGAATATTGAAAACTCCTTTTATAATGCCGGGATGAAAATTGAATTCGTTCGGCTGGCGCACGCGGGTAGCATCATCGAGGTACGAAAAATCGTACACCCCCGGGGATTGAGCTTTCCAGCCACTGTCAACACGAGCCACATACCCGTTACTCATCCGGAAGATGGTGATCGTGCGAACCAGTTTTGCGCCAAAGGGATATTCCTTACTGACCACTTCAACCAGCTCATGGCTGGTTCGTCCGGTGTAAACGTTGAATTCTGCCTTGCTTACCTGTGCAAAAATTGCTTCATCATTTGCCCATTTACTTGCCATGCTCGTGCCGTAACCGCTGATGCCCATTGCAGTAACGGGAACGCCTGGACGATTTAAAAGTTTAGGCATACCGCCTTCGAGAAATTCGTTGTTGAATATTTTATGGGTGGTGGTTCCAAGTGTACTCCCGAGATCACCGGTTTGATCGTACAGGTTGATGAGCTGGCATGTAAACCCTTCAAAAAGTCCTTGCCCATTGTCATTTTCAAAAGAAGAACCCGCAACCAATTCCAGTTGAATGCCGCCTACGATGGCGTTCTCAAATTCGGGTAACACCTTGTCGATCGAGGGTTTGACGGACTGCTTGGTATTGTTTTGGTTAAGGATAGCAAAGGCCACCATGCCAAACGGCAAATTGAACAATGCGTAAGTTTTTCCATCTCGCTTGCTTTGAAAAGTGTCGACAAGATGTTTGGCCATGGGGATGGGCGCAAGCTCCACCGGCTCTTCGCTAAGATTACCGAGAATGGTTGGCACTCCGTCATTTGGAAAATAATTGAAGCCAGGTTTGGGATCATACATCAGTGGTCCGCCTGTCAGGTTAAGCAGCGGTTCCCAGGCGATCCCCGGAAGGGTGAATGCCTGTGCATTTTTTCCGCGGGTGATCACTGCATTGCCTTTTATTTCCAGTGGGAACCTGGTGTCATGGGGATCCACCGGGGTCCTTCCATCATCTGCCAGTTGCTGCATGTACTGCAGCTTATTACTGAAAGCGATGCCGAGTTGGTTGGCATTGGAGCTAACATCGAGTAATGCAAAATCTGAAAACACAGGGTTTACATCTTCCCGGTACCTTTCTGATCCTGGTTCGGCATCATTCGAATGATTGATGAAGCGCTGTTTAAAATCGGCCGCATCCGGCTTATTGTTTTCTTGCCGTAGGGGAATAAAGAGTGTTCGTTTCGTTTCAATTTCCGCCAGGTTGGGCGCCGGGAAAGGAAGCCGGTAATTTGTGACGATCTTACTTCGATTATAGTCTGCCAGTTCGAAGGAAGTTTCAACCAATTTATCTGCATTTGACCAGCGTACCCCGGCCAAAACCCACATCCATACCTCCGATCCCACGATAGGGTTACTGGCCAGCATGGCTGTGTCCTGGTTTCTTAAAAATTGTCGGCGGATGAGGCCGAGATTCGCAACATACGGATCAGGCAGGGTAGGCAGGTAGGCAAATAATCCAAAATTTACTTCAAGAAATCCTTCGGCCAGGTCAACGAAATTTTCTCCTACGATTGCCTGCAGGTTTACCGAAGCAGGATAGGTGGTGGTTAACAAGGCATTGGTCAGCGCCAGCGACATTTTCTTTGCCGCAGGGACCATATCATTTGGCCCCGCATTTTTGTCAAGCATCAATTCGTAATCCTTCAGTTGAATCGTGGTTCTTATCTCGTTTGCCGCAAGGGTCATGGTTCCCCGGTCAGACCTCAATGGAACTGCCTCGTTCCGGATATTTACGGGTCGGTCGGCCTCAATGTTAAATCCAACTGTACTGTTAAGCAATTCTTCTCCCTGGGCAAGGGTATTAAAAACAAACGGTGCGGCTTTGAGAAAACGGATGCTGGTTTCAATGGGAAACTTTTCATCTGTTAGCCATAAAGAAAACTGGTGGATTTTGCCAAAGCCATTGCTTGCCTGGTCGGTAAGGTTGATGCGACCCGGTTCTAATAGGAACTGTGGTTTTTTAAGGTAGATGCCACCTGGTGTCGAGCGTTTTATATTTGCGAGAAGCCCGTCGCCACATTCAACCAACAAGGCGCCATTGCCCTCAGCTTCGAGTGGTAACATGAGCTGTACCTGCGCCAACGGAAGTGCCCACCAGCATTTTTCGATGGTTGTTTGCCCATTGATGTCAACTAGCGGTGATTGGGTTTCATTGATGCTGAAAACCGGTTCCTGTTGCAGGTTAAGGGAAATACCCAACCTATTCTGGTGCGAAAAAAACCTGGTCACAGCACTGGTATTTTCAGCGGCGGATATTGAGTTACCGAAAACTGTTGCATCCGCTGCCCCAACTTTTGAAATACCCTGGCTACTAAACTCGAATTCAGTAGGCAGGTTGATGGTAAGACTTCTTGCATCTTGTCCATATCTCCCCGCAGGTAAATTTTCCGGGATTGCTTTTTGCACGAGCTGGAGTTTGCAGGAGAAAGCAGCACCGGGACCAAGCACAATACCTGTTTGACTGGTGGTGAAAGGTCCGGAAACTTCCAGTGTTCCTGATGCAACTTTAAGCCCCGCATACAAATCCACGGGGGCAGCTGCATGCAGGAATTTTGCCTGTACCCACACCGATCCGGCCACAATGGTGTACAGTGGCTGACTCGGAAGCGGGATGACCATCCCGGTCAACATACGCACCGCTACTTTACAATAGAGTACCGGTTGTGGGTTTCCCTGGATAAATACGGCCAGCGATCGCTGGGTACGAATAAAATCGATCCAGAACGGCGGACGGTCGTTAACTACAAATGGGCCTACGCTGCTGACAGCGGTTCCGCGGATAAAAGGATTGATGCCGCCTTCCAACTGGGAACTCCTGATAGGTGTTGTGCGGGCAAAGATGTGAAACTGCTCGTCCTCTTCTGTCCCTTGAGCAACTTCGGCGACGGCAGGCTGAGCACCCTGGGTCAGGCCTGTTATGTCAACAAAGTCGGAGATATTTCCGAGGTCAATGTTGCTGACCTTATCGAACCCAATAAGGCGAAAGGTTTCGTCGAGGGATCGCAGTGTTTCGGGGTTCGTTTCCTGCTCTTTGTTAATTTGTCCGGCAAGAATTTCCACGAGGGGGTGAATGCGCTCTGTTGGCATGTCGAATCGTTTAAAAGATTAAAAGCTGGCGTAGAGTTTTACCGGGGCGATTAATAAAATAAAGGGAGTATTTACAGCAATGACCGCATTACCAGGATCAATTATTCACATAAGCTGCGAAACTCATTAGGGGAAATAAAAATACAGTACTAATGCGCGGACGGTAGGAATAATATGCAGGTGGCTAGTTTCACTTTGTCGTAGGTTAGTTTGCTTATTAGCCGGAGTTGATGGCTTAATCGAAGAAGTAAGCAGATGCAATAGTTGAAGGCACCGAAACATATGTGACCTGGAAAAGCCAATTCGATCTCTTCCTTCAGTGCGCCGCTACAGAAATCAACCAAAGGGAAATTAAGTTAAAACACAGGCGGTTTTTTCTTCAATTGCCGTAGTCAGGATATCCGCGGTAATTCTACCGGTTGAACAAAATCTTCAAATAGAATAGGGGGTTTGTAAATTTTTTCCGCACGTCCACGTTGTCAAACATACAACTTATGGTCGCCTTCAAACTTGCGCTTTTACTGGCTTTATTAACCACAAAATTGAACAGGCGGGGTTTACTGCTGAGTATCTGGAGGTAGTGACTGAGTTTTAATTCTGTCCATAATTTCTTGTAAAGGTCACGGTCATATTGCTGCAGGAAGTTCGCTGAGAAATCATCAGCTTCGATGGCCTTTTTTATAATGCGGGACGCAACCAGTCCGGACACCAAGGCATTACCAATGCCCTCCCCGGTGAAGGGATCGATCAGGGAAGCGGCATCACCGGTCAGGAGAAAACGGTTGCC
>JAURWD010000265.1 GCA_030655145.1 Ferruginibacter sp. | reverse complement strand
TTACACCTGCCGAGGCCAAACAACTGGAGGGTGAAGCCAAATTCATTCGCGGTTTCATGCACTTTGAAGGCAAGAAGAACTTTAATAACATTCCTTACATCGATGAAACTGTTGTTGATTTTAAAGTTCCAAATACCGATGCTGGTGGTGCTTACGTAAATATCTGGCCACAAATTGAAGCAGATCTGAAATTTGCTTATGACAACCTGGATGAGACAAGACCCCACGTTGGTCGTGCTAACAAATGGGCAGCAGCTTCATATCTTGCTAAAGCCTACATGTTCCAAAACAAATTCACAGAAGCAAAGGCACTGTTTGACCTGATCATAACAACAGGTAAAAACAGCAAAGGCGTACCGTACGACCTGGCTCCGAACTATCATAACAACTTCAGGGTAACTTCTGAAAATAACCAGGAGACTGTTTTTTCTATCCAGGCTTCTTATGGTGATGGTGCAAACACAAATGGTAACTATGACAATACGCTAAACTATCCGCATGGTGGTAGTGCTACTACAGAAAAACCAGGTGCTTGTTGCGGATTTTTTCAACCTTCACAGAGTTTGGTGAATTCCTTCAAGACAACCGGTGGTCTACCAATGCCGACAACTTACAACGATGCAGACGTTACCAGTGATGAAGCACAATCTTCTACTGATGCATTTACACCGTATGCCGGCACGCTGGATCCACGGCTTGACTGGACTGTTGGCCGTCGCGGTATTCCATACTACGATTGGGGTATCCATCCAGGAAGAAACTGGATCCGTAAAGTTGACTATGGTGGTCCATACAGCCCAAAAAAGAATACTTATTACAAAGCTGATATTGGAACGCTTGCAGGTACAGTTGGTTGGGGATTTGCGAACAACGCTTTGAACTTTACAGCTATGCGTTTTGCAGATGTTTTGTTGCTTGCTGCTGAAGCAGAAATTGAAGTTGGAAGTCTTGCAACTGCAAGAACTTACATCAATCGCGTTAGAACGAGGGCTGCCGCTTCACCGGTATTGAACGGTGCTGCTAATGCTGCAAACTATGTGATCTCGATTTATCCTGCAGATTTTGCTGATAAAGCTGCAGCAAGAACAGCTGTTCGTTTTGAAAGGAAATTAGAATTGGGTATGGAAGGTCACCGTTTTTACGACCTGGTGCGCTGGGGAATCGCTGACGTTGTAATGAATACCGAATACTTCTCAAAAGAAGGTGTTCGCCGTGCAACCGCACTAGCCGGTTCTACTTTTGTTAAAGGAAAACACGAGTACCTGCCAATTCCAGAGTTCGCGATCACTACGAGTATTGCTGACGGTAAGCCAACACTTAAACAAAATCCTGGCTACTAATACAAAACATTTTTATTGAAGTTCTCCAGAGGCTGTAATTTTTTACAGCCTCTTTTTTATTTCAGGTCAGCAAACAATTTGGAATAGTATTCCACCTAATTTTGAAAAAGAGGAGTAGAGGTGTCATCTTATTTTAAGTGTACGTCCGCACATACAAAAACTACCCTTCGCCATAACGCTAACCATGCAACAAAGAGTCGCTGTAATTTTTTATTTGGCTTTTGTATTGTTGTTGAATTCATCCTGTACAAATTCGTCCGCGGTGAGAATGGAGCCTTACAAAAACAACCTTGGAATCAAGCCTTCCGTTGTTGCACAAATTGATACAGCCCATTACACGTCGATCAAATGGATCAACCCGGTTTGTAACATGGGTAGTGTAAATGAAGGAGACAGCGTGATGATGAAATTTTGGTATGAAAACACGGGCAAACATCCACTTTTTATTTCAGCAGTTGAACCGGCTTGTGGTTGTACAATTCCAGTTTACCGGGAAACCGCGTTGCTACCAGGAGAGAAAGATTATCTATCCGCATTTTTTAATACGCATAACCAGGAAGGACACATAGATAAAACAATTGTTGTCACCACAAACACCGCTCCCGCGGTAAAGCAAGTGGTCCGATTCCTCGGAAAAGTATCCCCGAAAAAAACGACCCCCTAGGAATTATTACCTGTCATTATTTACTCGAACTCTCATGCTGAATTTTTTTACTTGCTCAATTGGATTTCCACATTTCCGCAGTGCGAAACTTTCCTTTTTCGGCGTGCCTTTACTTTTTCAATTGATTTCCTGCCAAAATTTTGAGAAGAACAATTCCCACAAAAATGTACCTGATCAAAATATAAACAAAGGCAAAATACTGGCGGCAACTTATTGTCAATCCTGTCACTTATTACCAGACCCTTCTTTATTAGATGCCCAAACCTGGGAAACCGGGGTACTACCCGCGATGGGACCACGCTTTGGGATCCATAGTTATGGCTTTCAAAAATATCTGTCTTATAAAAACGACGCAGGAGTGCCGGCAGGTTACTATCCTGATAAGCAGACCATCAGCCACCAGGACTGGCAAAACATCATTGATTATTATACATCACTGTCTCCTGACACATTGACCACGAAAAATAGAGAGGAAAAAGTCAGTACTGCGTTGTCGACATTTAAGGCTGTGTATCCAGCCAATAAATACACTTCTCCCGCAATCTGCCTGACCCGATTTGACAGCAGCCTACACCCGAATAAACTCTGGCTTTTTGACCTCGCTGCGCAAACATTCTTTACCTATGATGGCATTGCCTCTTCCCCGGACACCTTCAAAACCACCGGGAGTTTCGTGGATATTGACTTCCGAAACGCGGTTATAACCGGGTGCAATATTGATGTTATTAACCCGAATAATGGCAGGTTTGGAAAGGCAGAAATATTAGCAAACCAGGCAGTTTCAAACTCAGGAATTCAGCAAAACGTTTTAATAAGCGGTCTGGCCCGCCCCGTGCAAATAAGTTCAAGTGATCTAAATGTTGATGGAAAAATTGATTACCTGGTCTGTGAATTCGGGCACCTCACAGGTGCGCTTTCCTGGTTTGAACAAACAGCAAATGCAACGTACTCGCGGCATGTACTACGAGCCGAACCTGGCGCCATAAAAGCGTACGTAGAGGATGTCAATCACGACGGCTTACCGGATGTTTGGGCATTGTTTACACAAGGAGATGAAGGGATATTTTTGTTTACCAACAAAGGAAACGGTGTCTTCAGCCAGCAGCAGGTGTTGCGCTTTCCTTCGGTATATGGTTCCACTCATTTTGAATTGATAGATTTTAACGGGGATGGCCATAAAGACATTATTTATACCTGCGGTGATAACGCCGACTTTTCACTTATTCTGAAACCCTATCATGGCGTTTACATTTATTTGAATGACGGCTTGAATAATTTTAAACAGGAATACTTTTTTCATATCAATGGTTGCTACAAATCTGCTGCCCGTGATTTTGATAAAGACGGTGACATAGATATTGCAACCATTGCTTTTTTTGCCGACTACGCGACAAAGCCTGATGAAGGATTTATCTACCTGGAAAACCAGGGAGGTTTCAAATTTGCACCTAAGACTCTTCCCGATTGCAGGTCAGGCAGATGGCTTACCATGGATACCGGCGATTTGGATGGAGATGGTAAACTGGACATAGTTCTTGGTAATTTTTCCATTCGTCCTTCCGTTATTCAACCTACCGTGGACTGGACTTCGGGCCCCCAATTTTTGGTATTGAAAAATATCGCCAAATAAAGAACTGGGAACCCCACACGACCTATAATAATTCATTCAATGCAACTTGATGTCATTTTTGTGCAATGCCAATTGAATGTTGCTTCCTATGAGCAAATTCATGGAGGTGACATCAGTCAATCATTTTGTTTGTATACGAGGGATAAAAAATACTTCCTTAAAGTCAACAGTGCTTATGCTTACCCTGGAATTTTTGTGAACGAAGCAGACGGGCTGAAATGCTTAAGCAATCGATGCGACTTAAAAATTCCTGGTGTCGTTGGTTGTGGCGCCATAGGCGAGCACCAATACCTCGTGCTCGAATGGTTGCGAGCCGTAAAACCGCCTGCGGATTTTTGGCGAACATTTGCTGTTGGTTTAGCATCGTTGCATAAAGAAACCAACGGCCATTTTGGCTGGAAAGAAGATAACTACATCGGCGCACTTCCGCAAACAAACACCCAGTCTACAAATTGGGCAAATTTCTATGGTGAATACCGTCTCAAGCCCCTGGCTTTGCAATTAAAAACTGCTGGGGTTTTTCAATTGAAGGACTTACAATCATTAGAGCAAGTTTGTCAAAGACTTCATTCTATCTTTCCTGCTGAACCTCCATCGTTGTTACACGGCGATCTATGGAGTGGGAATTTCCTCGCGGACGAATCAGGAGCTGCTGCTATTTTTGATCCGGCTGTTTACTTTGGGCATCGTGAAATGGATATTGGAATGACAAAATTGTTTGGTGGATTTGATGCTGAGTTTTACGAAGCTTACCAGGAGCATTTTCCGCTGGAGAAAGGCTGGGAGCAGAGAATACCCCTCACTCAATTGTATCCGATACTAGTGCACGCAGTTCTTTTTGGTGCACAGTACATTTTAAAAAGCAGGGAAATCATCAAACAGTTTTCCTAGAATTTTATGCCACCCTTTTAAACTGCGGATATGCGTCCTTGATAGTCGCACTTTTTGGTAGTTTGCCATCGTGCAAAAAAAAGAGGTTGCCTTTTTTAGACAACCTCTTTTTTTGTATATGTGATAAGTTTACTTTAATGTAAACCGTATCACGCCATTCTTCTTTTCATCAGACTCAACCCTCGCCTCATAAGTTTGACCATCTACGTACACTTTCATCAGGGCCGTATTTGGAGGAATGTTGCCAAGGTTTTCAGCATACATTACTAACTCATTGGTTGAATTTTTCATCGCTTTTAAATTAAGTGTAATGGCCTTGGCAGTCAGTTTCTGTTTACTGCTGATTACATTGCCATTGAAGTACACCGTAACCTCGTCTCCATCAACATCACCATTGTCATACAACTCAACTTTTATGTCCGGCGTTTTGATATCAATATTCCTCAACACCACATTTTTACGATTGCCGGTACT
>JAURWD010000262.1 GCA_030655145.1 Ferruginibacter sp. | reverse complement strand
CAAAGATGCTTGTAAACTCCTGGTTCTCCTCCATACCGAGGTCACCGAAACTATCCTGAACTACGAGCGTAACTGCACCAATGTCAATATCTTCTGTATACGTACCGGCAATTCCCGCCTGGATAACGAGATCATATTTTTTGGCATGAAGTCGTTTTTGGAGCTGGTAGATGGTGGCAGGCACCCCGACGCCGGTAAACAGGTATTCGATCATCGGATTTTCGGTGACAAGACGGGCAATTTCCTGCCGGGTAGCGGCAACCAGGAGGATTTCCATCGTGCAAATTTCGACCTTAAACGGCATATTTCCCTATTTACCTATTACCTTTGCGGAAATTTTCAAGCTCAGGAATGGTTTACATTACACGAATAGAACACTTTAATGCCGCTCACAAACTCTTCAATCCCAAGTGGACCCCGGAGCAAAATGAGGTTGTGTTTGGTAAGTGTGCTAATGAAAACTGGCATGGTCATAATTTTGAACTGTATGTGACCCTGAAAGGGGAACCTGATCCTGAAACGGGTTTTGTTTTCGATGTAAAGAAATTAAGCATCATCGTTAACGAGCACGTTATTGAAAAACTTGACCATAAGAATTTAAACGTGGATGTTCCCTTCATGGCTGGAAAGATTTGCTCCAGCGAAAACCTGGTGATTGCCATCTGGGAGCAGCTGGTTCCACATCTTCCTGCCGGGGTAGCGTTGCATTGCCTTAAATTGTATGAAACTCCCCGTATTTTTGTTGAGTACTTTGGTAATTAAGGAAATTTCGCTTTGAAAGCCAGCCTTAAACAAATAGTAACTTTGAACGTATTACATGTCCGGGCATTGGGTTTAAACAGCAGACTTCTGTTATGACCCTCAACAATCTACCTGAATCATTCGAATAATTTTTCAGTTTTAATGTTGATGTAACTTTTTAACTAAATCTATTTTTGTTTGTAATACAGCCTTATGTCGAATAAAGTAGCAGTATATCGCAAGGAGCATTTCAACGCTGCGCACAGGCTCAACAACCCGGCCTGGGATGAGGCAACCAACACGCGTGTGTTTGGGAAATGCAACAACCCTAACTATCACGGTCATAATTATGAGCTGGTGGTACGATTGATCGGTGAACCCGATGCGGCTACAGGCTACGTGTACGACATGAAATTATTGAGCGACCTGGTGAAAGAAGTGGTGATAGAACGTTTTGATCATAAGAATTTAAATGAAGACACCTCCGACTTCAAAGAATTAAACCCAAGTGCAGAGAACATCGCGATCGTGATCTATCACCTGCTTCGGGAAAAAATTGACCAGAACCTGGATTTGCACATTCGGTTATACGAGACTGAAAGAAACTTTGTTGAATATCCTGTTAACTAAAACCGCAAAAAGAAATGGCTTATAAGAAGATAGATGAATACGATCATGATGTAACGCAGGGATTGATGAAAAACTACCGGGATACACTCGGTCTTTTAGGTGAGGATCCTTACCGCGAGGGATTGGAAAAAACGCCGGAGCGATTAGCCAAGGCCATGCAGTTCCTGACGCAAGGGTATCAACAAGACGCCAACGCGATTTTAAATTCCGCTAAGTTTCATGAGGATGTTAGCGAAATGATCATCGTTAAGGACATCGAGTTGTACAGTATGTGCGAACACCATATGTTACCGTTTTATGGCAAGGCGCACGTTGCCTATATTCCCAACGGCTGGATCACCGGCCTAAGCAAAATTGCCCGCGTGGTTGATGTATACAGTCGGCGCCTCCAGGTGCAGGAGCGATTGACGGGCCAAATACTTCATTCAATTAAAGAAACGTTGAATCCACTTGGTGTAGCGGTGGTTATTGAAGCGTCTCACTTGTGCATGATGATGCGGGGGGTACAAAAACAAAATTCAGTAACAACCACTTCCGCTTTTTGGGGTGAATTTGAAAAGCAGGAAACGAGAAGCGAATTTGTAAAGCTGATCAGTTCGAAATTGCATTAACCAGCATCGGATTGCACTTTTTTGATCTTATTTATTTTGAATATTTGAAGCCATTCCAGGAATGGCTTTTTCTTTTCGACATATCTCAGCTCCACGCTTGGGCGTATTCTGACCAAATAAAATTTATCGACTCTTTCATATTCATTTACTTTTGCCCAACAAAAATCAGATCAATGGCAACAGCATTTATATTCCCCGGCCAAGGCTCCCAGTTTAGCGGCATGGGTAGAAATTTGTATGAATCTTCTCCTGAAGCAAAGGCTTTATTTGAACAGGCAAATGAGATACTCGGCTTTCGCATTTCTGATCTCATGTTCCAGGGAACTGCGGACGACCTGAAGCAAACAAACGTTACACAACCCGCTGTTTTCCTGCATTCAGTTGTAGCATACAAAGTGTTGGGCACAGTACAGCCGGATATGGTCGCGGGGCACTCGCTTGGTGAATTTTCAGCGCTGGTCGCAAATGATGGCTTAAGCTTCGAAGATGCTCTGCGCCTGGTTTCCATCAGGGCGAAAGCCATGCAAAAAGCTTGCGAGATCAATCCGTCCACCATGGCAGCGGTGCTCGCATTGGCCGACGATCGCGTGGAAGCGATCTGCCAGCAGGTGCAGGATGAAACAGGAGAGGTGGTTGTGCCGGCAAACTATAATTGCCCTGGCCAACTGGTGATCAGCGGTTCACTAAAAGCCATCGACCTGGCCTGTGAAAGAATGAAAACAGCAGGTGCAAAAAGAGCCCTTGTTCTGCCGGTAGGCGGAGCTTTTCATTCACCGTTGATGTTGCCCGCAAAGGAAGAACTGGCGGCGGCGATAGCGGCGATAACTTTCAATACGCCCACCTGCCCGGTGTACCAAAACGTGGTAGCGCAGGGTGTAACTGATCCTGCAGAAATAAAGAAAAATTTGATAGAGCAACTAACCGGTGCCGTTAGATGGACGCAAAGTGTGCAGGCGATGATCGCGGATGGAGCTACCCATTTTATAGAGGCTGGCCCGGGAAAAGTTTTACAAGGCCTGGTGCAGAAGATAGAAAAAGACACCACAACGGAAGGACTTAGTTAATAAAAAAAAGACGCTTGAAAAAGCGTCTTTTTTTTATTATGGTGCCGGCAACTTAAATGCTCAATGTTGCCAGTACGTTATTCATATTTCTTACAGCGTCTGCACTTTTATTAAATGCAGCCTGCTCTTCTTCATTCAATTTAAAATCAAGGATCTTCTCCACACCATTTCTGCCGATGATCACCGGAACACCGATGCAGATATCTTTTTGACCGTACTCACCATCAACGCTTACGCAGCAGGTGAATAATTTTTTCTCATCCCGAACAATACTTTCAACGAGCGCCGCGCCGGCAGCTCCTGGTGCGTACCAGGCAGAAGTCCCAAGCAAGCCCGTTAATGTTGCTCCGCCAACCATCGTGTCTGCAGCAACTTTTTTCAAAGCTTCCGCATCCAGGTACTCGCTTACCGGGGAACCCTGGTAAGTAGCAAGCCTTGTTAATGGAATCATGGTTGTGTCACCATGTCCACCAACAACGAACCCCTGCAGGTCGTTTGGCGAACACCCGATGGCCGTTGACAAATAATATTTAAAGCGGCTTGAATCTAAAATTCCACCCATACCAATGATCCTGTTTTTTGGTAAACCGGTTGATTGAAGGGCGAGGTAGGTCATTGTATCCATCGGGTTGCTAATGATGATGATAATTGCATCCGGGGAATATTTCAAAATATTTTCCGCAACACCTTTTACAATTCCGGCATTGATTCCAATGAGTTCTTCTCTCGTCATCCCTGGCTTACGTGGTAAACCTGAAGTAATTACCGCCACATCCGAATTTGCAGTTTTTGTATAGTCATTGGTGCTTCCGATAATCTTTGTGTCAAATCCCAATAGGGTGGCACATTGCATCATATCAATTGCTTTTCCTTCGGCTACACCTTCTTTGATATCCAGTAACACCAATTCACTGCAAAGTTCTTTACGGGCAATATTATCAGCACAGGTAGCTCCCACAGCTCCAGCACCTACAACGGTAACTTTCATGGTAAAATATTTAAATAATTAAATGGAAATAATTTGCGGTGCAAAGGTAATAGATTACACTATTGGCTTATGAGTAAAAAATGCAGTTATTTCACCGCGTCGATAATGGATGGCACATTGACATTGCCGACGAATGCTTTTGCGAGGTTCCCATTCACATCATACACGTACATTGCTGGCAAAGTTTTTACCTGGTATACCTGTCGTAATTTGTAGGTAAGGTCTGTCCCTAATTTAATATTTTGAACTTTCGCCAGTTGGTATTCCTCAAAAAATGGCAGGTTGAATTTATTTGGCAATACGGATATCATCAGGATCTGCAAGTCTTTCAATTCATTCTTGTAGGCAAGAATGTCCTTTGTTTGTTTTTGGCAATGATCGCAATCGGGGCTAAAAAACATCACCATCAGAGGCTTGTCTTTCTTTAGGTTGGCATTTGTGAAATATGAACTATCAGGGACAAGGTTGATGCTAAAAGGCGGGATCTTTGTGAATCCTTTTACGTAGTCATTTGCAATGCCGACTTGGGCGAAGGTCATGAAGGTTGTCAGGATACAACCCATCAATAAACTGATCTTTTTCATAGTTGTGAATTTTGCCAAAGCTAATTTTTTCATTCCAGATCAACTTGTTAAAGGGCGAATTTTGAACATCTTTACGGCTCGTTTTGAAATTGATCTCACGAGAGCCCAAACCCAGTCGGAGCGACTTTACTTCCTTTGTTTTCGGGCTATTCATTAAATCTTTCCTACTTTTGCCCCCCAGTAATTTTATCACAAAATAATTATCAGAACATGGCAACTACAGCAGACATGCGATCCGGGCTTATCATTAAAGTGGACGGCAGTCTTTATACCGTTATTGAATTTGGTCAGAATAAAACTGCCCGGGCAGCCGCAAAGGTTTGGGCTAAGTTGAAAGGCGTTGACAATAACCGTACTATTGAACTTACCTGGAACAGTGGTGAAACCATTTTCCCGGTTCGGGTTGAAAAGAAAGCGTATCAATATTTATATAAGGATGACACAGGCTACAGCTTTATGGATGTAGAAACCTTTGAGCAGATCACCGTTCCTGAGACAATGGTAGATGCCCCGAAATTTTTGAAGGATGGACAAGAGGTTTCCGTGTTGATCAACGGGGAAACTGACCAGCCAATGGGCGTGGAATTGCCGGATAAAATTGTATTGTTGGTAACCTATAGCGAACCGGGTATGCGTGGCGACACCGCAACAAAAACGCTGAAACCTGCTACCGTTGAAACTGGAGCCACAGTGAATGTGCCCTTGTTTGTAAATGAAGGCGAGTTGATCCGCGTAAACACCAAAACCGGCGACTACGTTGAGCGTGTAAAAGAGTAGACTATTTTGCAGGTCGAAACTTTGACTTATCAGCTACATATTTTCTTAAAAGAACGGGGCAAATTATCAAATTTGCCCTGATTCATTTTCCTCCATTTTTCTTGAATTTTCCTCAGTTTTAATGAATTTTTGGGCTCTTTTAGGGGTTTTCTGACAGTTTTTAATATTTTCTTCCAAATTAAAAACTTGGAATATTAATAAATCATTACCTACCTTAGCCGCCCGTTTTCGTTCTAAAAAACCATCAATATTTTTATATGGACATTAAACAAATCCAGGAGCTTGTAAAGCTCATCAATAAAACCAACATCGGCGAAATTACCATCGAAGAAGAAGGAGTCAAGATCACAGTAAAACAGAAAAAAGACCCGGTTCAGCAGATCATCACCGGGGGGCAATCCGGACAAGTTTTTTCAGCAGCCCAACCCCAACAACCGCAATACGCACCTCCACCACCTCCAGCCGCCCCGGCTCCTACAGCAGAAGTTCCCAAAACAGATAATTACATCACTATAAAAAGCCCGATGATCGGCACGTTTTATCGCCAGTCTGGTCCGGGTAAGCCAATTTTTGTGAACGTCGGCGACGAGGTTACTGCAGGAAAGGTTGTCTGCATCATCGAGGCCATGAAACTCTTCAACGAAATTGAGAGTGAAGTAAAAGGAAAGATCGTGAAGGTGCTTGTAGAAGATGCAAGCCCGGTCGAATACGATCAACCCCTGTTTTTGGTGGACCCAAGTTAATTAGCTAATTGGCTAATTGGCTAATGTGCTAGTGCAGTGCCGAGTTTGTAATTCAAGCAATGTTCTCTATGCAAAAAGAATTGGTCTTAAAGAATCCTCTCCTCAAATTAAGTTTCGAATTTGCCATTTTAATTCTTGAGTATTGCGATGCCTTGGACCAATTGCACAAATATGCCATCAGTAAACAGTTGATCAGGTCTGGAACCTCAATTGGGGCAAATGCATTGGAAGCGCAAAATGCTGAGAGCAAAGCTGATTTCATCCACAAGATCAAATTGCAGCAAAGGAAGCAGACGAAACGCAGTACTGGATCAGCTTATGCGAATTTGCACCTGGTTATCCTGGTATCGGAATATTGAATGAAAAACTAACCGAATTACAAAAAATCATAAATGCCATATTGGGGTCTGCAATAAACAATCACCCATAATATTTTGTCGTTTTATTTTTCTAAAATAGCTGTCTGCGGTGCTAACAAAGCCTACTTCTGAAGTTTGCATAATTAGCATATTAGCAGATTAGCAAATCAGCTAATCAATCATTATGTTCAAAAAAATACTCATCGCCAACCGTGGAGAAATTGCATTACGCGTTATTCGAACCTGCAAAGAAATGGGCATCAAAACTGTTGCCGTTTACTCTACCGCGGATAAAGATAGCCTGCATGTGAAATTTGCCGATGAAGCCGTTTGTATTGGAAAGCCTTCCAGTGTTGACTCGTATCTTAACATCCCGCACATCATGGCGGCGGCGGAAATTACAAACGCTGATGCCATTCACCCGGGTTATGGTTTCCTGGCAGAAAATTCAAAGTTTGCACAGATCTGTACCGACCATGGTATCAAATTCATTGGCCCCACGCCTGATATGATCAACGCTATGGGAGATAAGATCACCGCGAAAGAAACCATGATCACTGCCGGTGTTCCGGTTGTTCCGGGAAGCGGCGGTTTGCTGGAGAGTGTTGACCAGGCCAAAGAACTGGCGAAAAACGAAGTCGGTTACCCGGTGATCCTCAAAGCTACCGCCGGTGGTGGTGGAAAAGGGATGCGGGTGGTATGGAACGAAGAAGAAATGGAAAAGGCTTTCGACAACGCCAAAACAGAAGCTGCTGCCTCGTTTAAGAATGACGGCATCTACATGGAAAAATTCGTGGAAGAGCCACGACATATTGAAATACAGGTTGCAGGCGACCAGTTTGGCAATGTGTGTCACCTTAGTGAAAGAGATTGCAGCATCCAGCGCCGGCACCAGAAACTGGTGGAAGAATCTCCTTCTCCATTTATGACCAGCGAACTACGCGAACTAATGGGCGATGCAGCTATCAAGGCCGCCAGTGCGATCAATTATGAAGGCGTAGGAACCATCGAGTTCCTGGTTGACAAACACCGCAATTTCTATTTCATGGAAATGAATACGCGGATACAGGTAGAGCATTGTGTTACCGAAGAAGTGGTCAACTACGATCTTATCAAAGAACAAATAAAGATCGCCGCGGGCCACAAAGTAAGTGGCCGCAATTATTATCCTCAAATGCATGCGATCGAATGTCGCATCAATGCAGAAGATCCATACAATGATTTTCGTCCAAGCCCGGGTAAGATAACCGTCTTGCATACACCCGGTGGTCACGGGGTTCGGATCGACAGTCATGTGTATGCTGGTTACGTCATCCCACCTTATTATGATAGCATGATCGGCAAATTGATCACCGTTGCACAAACCCGCGAAGAGGCCATTGCTACAATGTATCGCGCCTTAAGCGAATATGTGATCGAGGGTATCAAAACCACCATTCCTTTTCATTTACAATTGATGAAGAACGAAGATTTCAAGTCAGGGAATTTCACTACCAAGTTTTTAGAGTCCTTTAAAATGGACTAGGTTTTTTTTCCCGGCTTTCAAGTCTCTGCTCATCTTCACAGGCGTCGCACTCTTTTACAATAGATCTAAACTCAGCTAATTCTCTTTCTAGGAGCGTTAGCTGAGTTTTAAGTTAATGGTATTGAGCGCGGGCTTTTTTTCAGTTGCAACCTTTCAAAAGTTCAACCCTGCCCGCCGACCGCAGGCTGTGTTGGAAACGCACTCTTCGAATCAAACAACTGCCCGTAAAACGTTTGCATTCTGCCCGGCTTGAAGCCGTCTCCTATACAAATTCAAGCCGACACTATTTTCGTTTTATTATCTTTGCCGCTCATCATCAACGGCAGCGAATGGCACTGATCAAAAGTATTTCTGGAATAAGAGGAACAATCGGGGGTAAAACAGGCGATAACCTTACCCCGCTGGATATTGTAAAATTTACCGCTGCTTATGGAACCCTGTTAAGTGCCGATAATTCAAACAAAAAAATTGTTGTTGGCCGCGACGGCCGCATTAGCGGCGCGATGGTTAAAAACCTGGTCATCAGCACGCTCAACGCGATGGGATTTAATGTGATCGATCTCGATTACAGTACCACACCAACCGTAGAAATGGCCGTGGTCTTCGAAAACGCCGCAGGCGGAATTATCCTCACAGCCAGCCATAATCCCAAAGAATGGAACGCGCTGAAACTGTTGAATAGCAAAGGAGAATTTATAAACAGCGAAGAAGGTCAGAAAATTTTAGAGATCGCGGAAAGTGAAAGTTTCGTCTTTGTTCCGGTAGATAAATTGGGTACCACCGTAACGGATGATACCTCCCTCCAGAAGCACCTCGACGCCGTTCTTAATTATGACCTCGTTGACGTAGCCGCTATCCGCAAAGCTAAATTCAAAATTGTTGTAGATGCCGTTAACAGCACGGGCGCCATTGCAGTTCCGGCGTTGTTAAAAGCACTTGGCGTAAAAGATTTTTCCGTCATTAACGAGGAAGTTACGGGCAAGTTTGCCCATAATCCTGAACCGTTGCCAGAACATTTGACCGGGCTCAGCAGTGAGGTGGTAAAACAAAATGCGCATCTCGGCATCGCGGTCGATCCTGATGTAGACCGGCTTTGTTTTGTATGTGAGGATGGCAGCATGTTTGGTGAAGAATATACCTTGGTCGCAGTGGCAGATTATGTATTGTCCCACCGCCCCGGTAATTCGGTATCTAATATGTCTTCAACCCGCGCTTTGAAAGATGTTACCATCGCACACGGCGGCGAGTATTTCCCAAGTGCTGTGGGTGAGGTAAACGTGGTAAATAAAATGAAAGCAGTCAATGCCGTTATTGGTGGAGAAGGAAACGGGGGCATCATCATCCCGGATCTTCATTATGGCCGGGATGCCTTGATCGGCATTGCACTCTTCCTTACACACCTGTCCAAATCCAAGAAAACGACCAAACAGTTAAGGAACTCTTTCCCTGATTATTTTATCAGCAAAAACAAGATCAAGCTCGAGAAAGACATTGATGTCAATGCAGTTTTTGAGAAGATCAAAACAAAATATAAAAATCACCCGATCAATATCGAGGATGGGTTGAAAATTGAATTTGATACCGACTGGGTGCATCTCCGTACGAGCAACACCGAGCCCATCATTCGCATTTACGCTGAAAGCAATTTCGAAACCACCGCAGATAATATTGCCCGCCGCCTAATGAAAGATATCAGCGAGGTAATGTGATCCTACGTCAATTCGAAAAAGGGTGCTTCCTGGTGAGCACGCAACTTCACGTAATTTTTTTCTCATTAAATATTCCGCCCGCCTGGGTGGCGCACATGAACAGGATATATTTCGACAACGCAGCAACAACCGCCCTGGAACCGCAGGTACTGGAGGCGATGATGCCCTTCTTCACAGAAAAATTTGGTAATCCCTCTTCGATCTATTCTTACGGTCGCGAAACCCGCATGGCCATTGAGCAGTCTCGGAAAATCGTAGCGAAGATCCTGAATGCGCATCCCGCTGAGATTTTCTTCACGAGTGGTGGTACAGAAAGCAGTAACACTGCCATTCTTGCGGCTGTAA
>JAURWD010000261.1 GCA_030655145.1 Ferruginibacter sp. | reverse complement strand
TGCAAGAATACTTACGGAGGGAGCAAATGTGGAAGAGGCCAGTAGGTTATAATCCGTAAAGCTGCTTTTCCTTAAATGTTTGCGGGTTTCACCAATGGAATAAAGCCCGATAAAAATATACGACGCCAATAACGTGACCGAGTAAACGAGAATGCCGTAACTATCGAGATCGTATAAAACAATTTTCCACATGGGGTTCGACTGCTGGTGTCGGTTGTTTTTATAAAGGTTTGGACAAAGGAAACTTCAATCTATTGAAGCTGTAACAGGCTTTTGCTCGCTGCAAGTTTGATGTCAACATCTTCCACCTGCTGCAGGGTTTTTAAGAAAGCAATATCCTCCTCAGAACCATTGCCTGCGAATTCTTTTATAATGCACAGACGAAGGTTTTTATTGTCTTCTTTATTGAAATGAGCAGTCAGTTCGGCGATCGTTGTCATAGATGGCACCTGGCCAAGACAAAGGATCGCTTCCTTGCGAACAATTTCATAAGGAGAATCCAGGCAAGCCAGCACCTGTTGATAAAATTCACCGGCATGTTGTTCGGCGATCAGCTTCAATGCGAACTGCACTACTGATGGATTCGTTGAATTTAACCAATCAAGAATGCCGACCTGCTCCGACACGGGCTGGTGCGCAAGCAAGTGAAGGATGTTTACCTGGTGCCATTCAGAAAGCGGGTAAGTGAGTGTGTTAAAGAACTCGAGGCCCTTATACCCGCGCAGGCGCACCATGGCGGTTTGAGCTTCCATACGAACCATGAGATCCTCGTTGTTGGTCAGCTCTAAAATTCTTTCGTAGGAGGCCTGGTGATTCATCGTGCCGAGTTCCTGTATTCCCTTCGATTTTACGTGCCACCGTTTGCTCGTAGTTCGATGTAAGGATATTTCCTGTAGTTCAAGCTGGCTGAATAATTTTTCTAAGTTTTCTCCGGACACACCACTCAGACTTCTTTTTACTTTAACGAGTTCACGCAACAATACCTTGCGGGCAAGTTTACGCTCAAGTAATAGAGAAATGTTCGCCGGTACCGGGAAATTTTCGGAATCCAACGGGGCGTTCTCCAGGATGATGTCCATGATCCAGGGTTCCAGCTGGTTAGCAATGGATTTGCGTGCCCGCGTAATCGCACGTTTCCGTAACATGATCAATAACATACTCACCACCAGTATCAAAGCGATAAATGAAAATACGATGATGGCTAAATGCAGGTATTCCAGCCGCATAAATGCTACTTTATCTAAAAGAACGAAGCTATGTTTTGAGGGAAACACGGTGTAAAAGAGTGCAGGTTATTTGAGGTAATGGAAGTTGCCAATCCTACCAAAAAAGCCGGTGATGCCGGCCTTATAAAATTGCGTTTGTAAAATGAGGTTTTCCCCGAAAGGAAAAAGGTTAAGCGGCTACCATGGCAGCAAAGCGCATAACCCGCAGCGATAGTTCGTTTGGACTGAACGGCTTCGTGATATAATCGTCGGCCCCCAAACTAAATGCTTCAACGACCACATTCTCCTGCCCCATGGCAGATAATACGATCACCGGAATTTTTCTGCCCGCGTTCTTCTTGACAAAACCCAATATTTCTAAGCCAGAAGTATACGGCATCATGATGTCTGTGATCACGAGGTCGACATGGTTGTCTGTAAAAAGCTGGATCGCATCGCGGCCGTTGTTTGCAGTAATGACCTCGTGGCCGTCTCGTTTTAATTTCAGCTCCATCGTTTTAAGCATGATGGGCTCATCTTCAGCGATTAAAATTTTCATAGGTAGGTTTATTTTCTGTGTAAGTTTTCAATGTATCGATAAGGGACTATTGCTAAGCTGCGGGCAATTGCTGCAAGTGGGCTTCCAGCGCTAGTTTCAATACTTCAAATTCAGCACGTCCAGATTCCATCAAGCCGGTTAACTCACCGGTAAGGCTACCCGCTTTCGCCGTCTTTTCCGTTTTCTCAAGAATACCAAACAAACCATTCGCCTGCAGCATACCGGTGCTGCTTTTCAATTTATGAGCGGTTTTGTAAACGGAGTCAAGGTCGCCGGCGGAAAAGTCCTTGCGCATTGTTTCAAGGTCGGAGGCGGTGTCCTGCAAGTAGAGATTGATCACCTGGATGATAAAGGCCTGGTCATCCATTTGTTCGAGAAAACTCAGGTCGAATAACTTGGTGCCTGTGGTTGTCATAGTCAAAAAATTTGTTATTGGATGGTGTGGTGAGCTGCCGTTTTTGCGCTCGAAACAAGCATTTTACACGGGGCTGGCGCTCACTTAGAGCGTATAACTATATTCTGCAAAAAATATTGCGTGTAAAAATGGCCAAGGCGGTCCCTGGCCGGAAAAACAAAGAAGGAAACGACTATGAACGCGTCAAAATGTAGCAAAACAGCCACTTATGTTTTTTGGATGCGATAAAGAAGATATCCACCATACCGAACTCAGCCCGGCGGATGGCAAATATTTTCGAGACTCTTGCGTTAACCTAATCGTTTCAATATTTTTTACAACCATTGCAAGTCCACTCTCTGAAAAACATGGATCAACAGTTACATGAGCTCAATATCCTCATCATCGAAGACAATCCTGCAGACCAATTTCTTTTGCAGGAAAACCTCGAAGCGACTCAACTCAAGATCGAAAAAATTGTAATTGCTTCCACTTTAGCGCAGGGCATTGATTTCCTGCAACAGCATACTTGTTCCCTCATCTTCCTCGATTTTTATTTACCAGATAGCAGCGGATTAAATTCTTTTATCGAACTGAATAAGGTCAATCCGAAGGTTCCCATGATCATATTGAGTGGCCTGGAGGAAACGGGTGCTGCCATGAAAGCGATCTCGCTCGGTGCGCAGGACTTCCTGTCAAAAAGGGAATACACGGTAGAAAGTCTTGAAAAGGCGGTGCGGTATAGCATTGAGCGAAAACGAAACCTACAGCTGATTGAAGAAAATAACGAGCGCTACGACATCATTTCAAAGGCAACCAACGATGTTATCTGGGATTGGAACCTCGCCACCGGAAAAGTTACCTGGCGCGGACAGGGACTCGTAAACTACCTGCCACCGGGTATGCTGGAAGAAAATATGCCAGACGATTTTTGGGTTAATGGATTGCATCCGGAAGAAAGAAAAAAAACAACGGCGAAACTGCGAAAAGCAATTTTCAAAAATGATGGCAGTTCCTGGGGCGCTGACAATCGTTTCCTGCGCAGCGATGGAAGTTATGCATACGTGAATACGCGGGGATATGTCATGATGAATGCCGAGGGAAAACCCATGCGCATGATCGGTTGTATGCAGGATATTACGGATCGTAAAACCGCGGAGATAGAGGCGCATCAATCAAAACTAGCGGCTGATGAAGCACGTAAGACGCAGGAACAGTTTCTCGCAAATATGAGTCACGAGATCCGCACACCCATGAACGGCGTGATCGGGATGACCCAACTCCTAGCCGGTACCAGCCTCACCGCGGAACAAAAAGAATATGTGGAGACCATTCGTGATTCGGCAGATAACCTGATGGTCATCATCAATGATATCCTGGATCTCACGAAGATCGCTGCAGGGAAAATTACCATCGACCAGACCGATTATGTTTTTGGTGACATCATAAAAAATAGCATCCAGATCAATCGCTTCAAAGCCACCGAAAAAGGGCTGAATTTACGTTCCGCAATTGACCCACGCATTCACCGCGTTTTAGCGGGCGATCCTTTCAGGTTAAACCAGATATTGGTCAACCTGGTGGGCAATGCCATTAAGTTTACTGAAGCCGGTGATGTATCGGTGACTGTTCATTTACTGGAAGAAAGCCGCGAAAATGTCCACCTCCAGTTTATTGTAAAAGATACGGGTATTGGCATTGAGCCCGATAAACTCGACACTGTGTTTGAAAGGTTCACACAGGCGTCCAGTGCGACCACGCGAAAATATGGTGGCACCGGGCTGGGTTTAACCATCACCCGCCAGCTGATAGAACTCCAGGGCGGTTCTATCCACGTGACCAGTAAACCCGGACACGGAAGTACATTTACTTTTTACCTCACCATTAAAAAAGGCTGCCTTTCCACTGCCGAAACCTCTGCTTTATCCCTACCAACAAATACCCAAACTTTAGAAGGTGTGCGGATATTATTGGTGGAAGATAACCTGGTGAACCAGAAAGTGGCGGTAAAGATCTTGTCTTTGCAGGGCGCTGATGTTACCATTGCCAATCATGGTCTTGAAGCCATCGAGCTGTTGCCTGGCGGTGAATTTGATGTCGTGTTGATGGACATTCAAATGCCGGAATTAGATGGGTACGAAACAACCAAATATATCCGCAAAAAAATGCAGGGGCCATTCACCAGCATACCAATCATTGCGATGACTGCGTCGGCGTTGATCTCTGAAAAAGATAAGTGCCTCATTGCCGGTATGGACGATTATATCACCAAGCCGTTCCAGGCAAAGGCGTTGTTTGAAAAGATCAGGAATCAACTAACCGTAGCGGCTGCACGATAAGTTTCTTCTGCTTCCGCTTGAAGAAACTTGTTAAGTTTCCGTGAAGCCATATTTATAACGTCATTTGATAACTTTTGTAAAGTATCCTTTCCCGGTTCCTGGCGAAGCTGCAGTAACTGCATCGTCAAATTTCTTAATTCCATTTTCTTTCTTCATTATTCGCTAAATTATTCACTTCGCCGCAGTCGCCTCTGCAGCCGGCGCGGCTGCGTCATTGCAACGGCGCTGCTTTCGCTTCTTTGAAAAATCTCGCTTCCGCTCGATGTTTTCAAGCCCGATTCCATCGGGACCGAACCGAAAGAGATTCTGTGTTCATTTTCAAACGAATTTTCAATTATTTTTACACTCTTAGGCAACTTTATGTTAGCCTGTTTAGTGGGTGGTTATTTTATAACTGCCCGCTAACT